>JAOPXF010000296.1 GCA_025965295.1 Nocardioides sp. | reverse complement strand
CTGGTCGCCTCGGGGGCCGGCGCGGGCAGCGCGGGCGGCGCCTCAGACATCGGTGGCCGCGGGAGCGAGCAGCACGTCGGCGTCGAAGCAGGTGCGTTCGCCGGTGTGGCAGGCGGCACCGACCTGGTCGACCTGGACCAGCAGGGTGTCGCCGTCGCAGTCGAGGCGGACCTCCTTGACCCACTGCACGTGCCCCGAGGTCTCGCCCTTGAGCCAGTACTCCTGGCGGGAGCGGCTCCAGTACGTCGCCCGGCCGGTCGTGAGCGTCCGGGCCAGCGCCTCGTCGTCCATCCAGCCCAGCATCAGCACCTCGCCCGTGTCGTGCTGCTGCACCACGGCGGGCACCAGCCCGTCGGGCGAGCGCTTGAGCCGGGCGGCGACATCGGGGGCGAGGGAGGTTGTCACCGTCCGATTGTCCCTCACCCGGACTGGGCGACCCAGCTGGCGTGCAGCCCGGCGTAGACGCTGCCGTCCTCGCGGACCAGGTCGCGGTGCGGTCCGCGCTGGACGATCCGGCCCCGGTCGACGACGACGACCTCGTCGGCGTTCTCGGCGGTGGAGAGGCGGTGGGCGATCGTGACGGACGTGCGGCCGCTCATCAGCCGCTCGAGCGCACGGCCGATGCGCATCTCGAGAGCGGGGTCGACGGCGCTGGTGGCCTCGTCGAGGACCAGCAGGTCGGGGTCGGCCAGGTGGGCGCGCAGCAGCGCGACCAGCTGGCGCTCGCCCGCGGAGAGGGACTCGCCGCGCTGGCCGACCCGCGTCGCCAGGCCCGCCGGCAGACCGGCCACCCAGTCACCGAGGCCGAGCTCGTCGGCGCTGGCCAGGATGTCGGCCTCGGTGGCGTCGAGCCTGCCGTAGCGCACGTTGGCGGTGAGCGTGTCGTCGAAGAGGAAGCCCTCCTGCGGGACCAGCACCACGCTGCGCCGCAGGGACGCCTGGGCGATCATCCGCACGTCGATGCCGTCGAGCAGCACGGTGCCCAGCGACGGGTCCATCAGCCGGGTCAGCAGCTTCGCGAAGGTCGACTTGCCGGAGCCGGTCTCGCCGACGATCGCGACCCGGGTGCCGGAGGCGATGTGGAGCGTGACGTCGCGCAGCACCGGCGGCCCGGTCGGGTAGGCGAAGGTGACGTCCTCGAACCGGACGTCGATGGGGCCGCGCGGCAGGTCCTGGCCGGCGGGACCGGGGTCGACGAGGTCGGCCGGGGTCTCCAGGATGCCGATCACCCGCCGCCAGCCGGCGATGGCGTTCTGGGCGTCGGTCAGGATCTGGGTGCCCATCTGGACGGGACCGACGAAGAGCGTCACGAGGAACGCGAACGCGAGCACCTTGCCGACCGTGATGTCGCCGGCGAAGCCCAGCCAGATGCCCACGATCAGCACGCCCGCGTTGGCGAGGCCGGCCGAGATGCCGCCGAGCGAGAACGAGAAGGCGGTGAAGCCCTGCGCCCGGGTGCTGGCGGCCTTGTGGGCCTCGATCGCGGTGTCGATCCGGGCCTGGGTGCGAGGCTCGACGGCGTACGACCGCACGACGGCGGCGCCCACGACCGGCTCGGAGATGGCGGAGAGCAGCAGGCCCACCTGGCGCCGCACCATGCCGTAGGCGTCGGAGAGCCGGCGCTGGAAGAATCGCAGCGACAGGAAGAGCGGTGCGAAGCAGAGCCACACCACGATCGCGAGCTGCCAGCTGTAGACCACCATCAGCACGGTCGCGACCAGCATCTGGCCGACGCTCACCACGAAGATCAGGCCGCCGAAGACGAGGAACTGGCTGACCTGGTCGACGTCGCTGGTGACGCGGGCGACGAGGGCACCGCGGCGCTCGGTGTTCTGGGTGAGCAGCGGCAGGTCGTGGACGTGGCGGAACGCCTTGACGCGCAGGGTCGCGAGGCCGCGCTCGGAGGCGGTGAAGAGCCGGCTGGTCATGGCGTACGACGCGAGGCTGGTCACCACGACGGCGGCGGCGGCCAGGATCCCCATCAGCACCGTGAACCGGACGTCGGGGCCGTCGGGGCCGTTGAGCCCGTGGTCGAGGGTCTGCTGGACGGCGATCGGGACGACGACCTGGCCCAGCGACGCGATGACCGCGAGGACGAGGGTCCAGCCAATGCCGTCCTTGAGCTCGGGCGAGAAGTGCACGCCGCGCCGGATGGTCTCGAACGCGGCCATCTCCTCGCCGGTGTCCATCCGGGTGCCGCTCGTCACTGGGTCTCCCCCGCCAGCGAGCCCTCTTCGACGGGTTCGGTCTGCTCGTAGGCGTTGACGAGGTGGGCGTACGAGGGGCTGCGGGCGAGCAGCTCGAGGTGGGTGCCGCGGTCGGCGATCCGGCCGTCCTCGAGGTGCACGACCTCGTCGGCGAGCCCGATCGTGGCCTTGCGGTAGGCCACCACGACGAGCGTCGCACCGGTGCCCTTGGCGCGCAGCGCCTGGAGGATCCGCGCCTCCACCTCGGGGTCGACCGCCGAGGTGGCGTCGTCGAGGATCATCAGCCGCGGCCGCCGGACGAGCGCGCGGGCCAGCGAGATCCGCTGGCGCTGGCCGCCGGACAGCGAGGTGCCGCGCTCCCCCAGCCGGGTGTCGAGCCCGTCGGGCAGTGCGGCCACGAAGCCGTCGGCCTGGGCGTCGCGCAGCGCGGCCCAGACCTCCTCGTCACTGACGTCCGCACCCAGCGTGACGTTGCCCCGGACGGTGTCGTCGAAGAGGAACGCGGTCTGCGGCACGATCGCGACCGTGCCGGCCAGCTCGCCCCGCGCCAGCTCGCGAAGGTCGGTGCCGTCGAGCAGGATCCGGCCGCGGTCGGGGTCGACGAGCCGGGTCATCAACGTGGTGAGGGTGCTCTTGCCGGAGGCCGTAGCACCGACGAGCGCGACCGTGCGGCCGGGCTCGACCCCGAAGGTCACGTCCGCGAGCACCTCCTGGTCGGCGTCGTAGGAGTAGCCGAGGTGCTCCAGCTCGAGCCGCGCGCCCCCGTCGGACGGAGCCACCGCGCGGTCGCCGTACTGCATCTCGCCGGTCGCCTCGAGCACGGCCGAGACCCGCCGGAAGCCGACGACGCTGCGCGGGAACTCGCCCAGCAGCCAGCCGATCGACCGGATCGGGAACGATACGATCGTGAGCAGGTAGGCGACCGTGACCACGCTGCCGGCGTCGGTGGCCCCGCTGAGCACGCGGTCGACGCCGACGGCGAGGACCACGAGGACGCCGAGGCTGGGCAGGGCGGCGAGCGCGGGGTCGAACGCGGCCCGGACCCGGCCGGCCCGGATGTTGACGTCGCGGAGCTCGGTCGCCCGGGCGGCGAAGCGGGCCATCTCCTCGCCCTCGCGGCCCAGGGTCTTGACCACGAGGGCACCGTCGAAGGACTCGTGGGCGATCTCGCTCACCTCGGCGCGCAGCTGCTGGGCGCGGGTCATCAGCGGCGACGCGAGGCGCTGGTAGGCGAGGTTCGCGGCGATGACGGCCGGGAAGACGAGCAGCCCGACGATCGCGAGGACGAGGTCGGCGAAGAACATCTGAGCGATCGCGATCACCATCATCGCGAGCGTGCCCACGGCCATCGGCAGGGGTGCGATCGGGCCCCAGGCCGCCTCGACGTCGGAGTTGGCGTTGGAGAGCAGCTGGCCGGTGGGGTGGCGCTGGTGCCACTCCATGGGGAGGGAGAGGTACTGGCGGGTGACGGCACGGCGGGTGTGGGCCTGCATGCGGTACTGCATGACCCCGGCGCCGAGCCGGCGCGCCACGATGCCGACCGCCCTGAGGATCGCGACGCCGAGGAAGAGGCCCAGGACCGTCAGCAGCTTGCCGTTGCCGATCTCGCCGTTCTCGAACGCCGGGACGACCACATGGTCGGTGGACCAGCCCAGCACCCACGCGTCGGCCACGGTGAGGGCGCCGAAGAGGAGGCTGCCCAGCGTCGACAGGGTGAAGATCCACGGCTCGCGGCGGATCGCCACGCCCAGGACGGCGAACCCCTCACGCGTCGTGGATCCTCGGCGATCCATGCGCTGGTCCGTCACTCGGCGAGCCTATGCCCGGGCGCCGACAGTCGCCGAATCAGGCGGCCCCCTCGCGACTCGGATTACCCTCGCGGCATGAGCACCCCCTCGCTGGCCCGCCGGGAGCGGCACGACCTGTGCGACCTGGCGCTGGCCCTGGGCGAGGACGCCCCGACGCTGTGCGGCGGGTGGGACGCCAAGGACCTGGTCGCGCACCTGCTGGTCCGCGAGCACCGTCCGCTGGGCGCCGCCGGGATCACGGTCCCGTTCCTGTCCGGCCTGACCGAGCGCGAGATGGTGCGGATGACCCGCAAGGACTTCGCGGTGCTGGTCGAGCGGCTGCGCGACCCGGGCCTCACGCCGTACGCACTCCCGGGCGTCGAGCGGCTGCTCAACACGGTCGAGTACTTCGTCCACCACGAGGACCTGCGGCGCGCCCAGTCCGGCTGGGAGCCGCGCGAGCTCGACCCCGCCGACGAGTCCCGCCTGTGGTCCGCGGCCAAGGTGGCCGGCCGTGGGCTGGTGCGCCCCGCGGGCGTGCCGGTGCGCATCCGCCGCGGCGACACCGGGTCGACCGCTACGCTGCGGCGCGGTGACGACCCGGTGGTGGTCACCGGTCTGCCCTCCGAGATCGTCTACTTCCTGTTCGGCCGCGACCAGGTCCGCGGGCTCGCCTTCGAGGGCCCGGCCGACCGCGTGGCAAGGCTCCGAAACGCCGACCGCGGCATCTGAGACCCGGCTAGCGGACCGGGTGGCCGGCCTCCGCGAGCGCGCCCTTGACGTCCGCGATCCGCAGCGTGCCGAAGTGGAAGACGGTGGCGGCGAGCACCGCATCGGCGCCGGCCTCGACCGCGGGCGGGAAGTGGTCGGCGCGGCCCGCGCCCCCGGACGCGATGACCGGGATCGTCACCTCTCGGCGCACGGCCCGGATCAGGTCGAGGTCGAAGCCGTGCTGGGTCCCGTCGGCGTCCATCGCGTTGAGCAGGATCTCGCCCGCACCGAGCTCGGTCGCCCGAACCGCCCACTCGAGCGCGTCCAGGCCGGCGGACTTGCGCCCGCCGTGGGTCGTGACCTCGAAGCCCGAGGGTGTCCCGGGAGCACGGCGGGCGTCGACCGAGAGCACCAGCACCTGGTTGCCGAAGCGGTCGGCGATCTCGGCGACCAGCGCTGGACGGGTGATGGCGGCGGTGTTGACGGCGACCTTGTCGGCGCCGGCCCGCAGCAGCCGGTCGACGTCGTCGACCGAGGCGACTCCCCCGCCGACGGTGAGCGGGATGAAGACCTGCTCGGCGGTGCGCGACACGATCTCCATCGTGGTGGCACGGCCTTCGAACGACGCCGAGATGTCGAGGAAGGTCAGCTCGTCGGCACCCTCGGCGTCGTAGATCCGCGCCAGCTCGACGGGGTCGCCGGCGTCGCGCAGGTCGAGGAAGTTGATGCCCTTGACCACCCGGCCGGTGTCGACGTCCAGGCACGGGATCACGCGTACGGCGACGCTCACCGCGCGCGCCGCGACTCGGGAAGGGTCAGGGCCAGGGCGTCCTCGAGGGTGAAGCGCCCCT
>JAOPXF010000293.1 GCA_025965295.1 Nocardioides sp. | reverse complement strand
GAAGTACTGGTAGAGCGAGGCAACCGGCGCACCGGCGGCCTGGGCGATGTCGCGGGTGCTCAGCGACTCCACGCCCTGGTCCACCACGAGCCGCGCCGCCGCGTCGAGGAGACCCTCCACGCGACGGCGGCTGCGCTCCTGCCGGGGGACCCGTCGCTTCGGGGATGTGGTCGGGGTCCGTACCGCAGGCATGAAATCGAGTGTAGAGTACGAAAGCGAAACTGACACATGTTCACGTTCTTCCTCCAGGAGCCGACATGACCCAGCCCCCGCTCTCCCGCCGCACCGTGCTCGGCGGCGCCTCGCTCGGCGGGCTCGCCCTCGGCACCGGCGCCCTCACGGCCGGCCTGACCGGCCCGCACGCCGACGCGGCGGCCGGCTCCCTGCAGGGCTCGCTGCCCCGCCACGTCGACGTCGTGGTCGTGGGTGGCGGCATCTCCGGCCTGGTGGCCGCGCGCCGGGTGGCCCGCAAGGGGCACAGCGTGCTCGTGGTCGAGGCGCGCGACCGGGTGGGCGGCCGGGTGCTCAACCACCACCTGACCGGCAAGGGCGAGCACGGCCAGACGATCGAGTCCGGGGGCGCCTTCATCGGTCCCACCCAGACCCACATCGCGGCCCTGGCCAAGGAGCTGAAGGTCCCGACCTTCCTCGAGTACAACACCGGCAACTCGGTCTACGTCTCCTCGACGACCGGCCGCATGGAGTACTCCGGCACCGTCCCGCCCGACCCGACGATCCTGCCGGACGCCGCGAACCTGCTGACCCAGATCGACCAGTACGCCGCGGAGATCCCGGTCGACGCCCCGTGGACCCACCCCCGGGCGGCCGAGTGGGACGCGATGACGCTCGGCGAGTGGATCCGCGCCAACGCCGTCAACAAGGACGGCATCGAGAACCTCATCCGCTGCTGGACCCAGCCGGGCTTCGGCGCCGACCCCAGCGAGCTCTCGTTCCTCTACACGCTCTGGTACGTCGCCTGCTCCGGCAACGAGCGCCACGTCGGCACGTTCTCCCGCAACTCCGACACCGCCCACGGCGCCCAGGAGCGGCGCTTCGTCGGCGGCTCCCAGCTGGTGCCACTGCGCCTGGCCGCCAAGCTCGGCGACATCGTCGCCCTGTCGGCACCCGTGCACCGGATCGAGCAGAAGCACCACCACGCGGTCGTCCACACCGGGCGCGGCACGGTGGTCGCCAAGCGGGTCATCGTGGCCGCTCCCCCGCCTCTCGTGCTCGACATCGACTGGTTCCCCCGGCTGCCGATCCGCCGGCGCCAGCTGCTCGGCCACCTCGACATGGGGCAGCTGATGAAGTGCGACGCTGTCTACAAGACGCCGTTCTGGCGCAAGGCCGGGCTCAACGGCTTCGGCCTCAACGACTCCGGCGCCTGCCGCGCGGTCTTCGACAACACACCTCCCGGCGGGAAGCCGGGCGTGCTGCTCGCCTTCGTCGGCGGCGACACCTGGCGCACCTACGGCGTGATGAGCAGGGCCAAGCGCCGCCAGGCGGTCCTCGAGGGCTTCGCCGCGCTGTTCGGCGACGAGGCGCTGCACCCCATCGACTACGTCGAGCACGACTGGACCCACGAGAGGTGGACCACCGGCGGCCCGGTGGCCAACTACGCGCCGGGCACGATGATCCAGTTCGGCTCGGCGATCCGGGCCCCGTTCGGCCGCGTGCACTGGGCCGGCACCGAGACCTCGACGTACTGGACCGGCTACATGGACGGCGCGGTGCGCTCGGGGCAGCGGGCCGCGGTCGAGGTCCTGGAGAAGCTGTGAGGTTCCTCGACGGCACCGTGAAGCGGGCGCTCGCGCTCGGCGCCCTGGTCGCGCTGCTCCTCCCCCTGGCCCCCGCGTCCGTCGCCCAGGCCGCGCCCCGGGAGAAGTGGGACACCCGCGTCTTCGCCCGCGTCGGCGCGCCCGGCTACCCGGCGTACGCCTTCGTGCACCGCAACGGCCGGGTCTACGCCGGCACCTACACCAACCCGCAGGGCGACACCCAGCACTCGCGGGTCTTCGAGTGGTCGGCCGGCGGCGCGCTGCTGCGGTCGTGGACCGTGCCGCACCAGAGGCTGTCCGAGGACCATGGCGTGCAGGTCGCGAACGCCGACGCGCACGGCCGCCTGGTCCTGCTCGAGAAGTCCACCGCCTCGATCCGCACGCTCGACGTCCGCACCGGGAAGTTCCGGCGGCGGGCGACGCTGCCCGACCTGCCGACCTGTACGCCGGGCACCACCGGCCCCGGCTGCTCGCCGAACGCCGTCGACTACCCCGCGATCCCCAACTACGCCACCTGGGGGCCGGGCGGCGCCCTCTACGTCAGCGACTACGGGCAGGCCGTCATCTGGAAGATCCCGCGCGGCTCGGTGAAGCCGCAGGTGTGGTTCGCGTCCGCGGCGCTCGACGGGTCGGAGTTCGGCACGGCCGGGCTCGCCTACCGGCCCGGGAAGCGCCACGACCTGCTGATCACCCAGCAGTCGACCGCCACCGACGGCTCCGTGCCGACCGACGGCAAGCTCTACTCGCTGGGGATCCGCAAGGACGGCCGGCCCGGACGGTTCCTGACGCTCTGGACGTCGCTGCCCGGCGACCTGCCGGACGGCTTCGGCATCGCGCGGTCGGGTCACGTCTACGTCTCCATGGCAGGGCTCTCCAACCAGCTGGTCGAGCTCACGGGCGACGGCGAGGAGCTCGGGCGCTTCCCGGACACCCCCGGAACCGGCGAGAACGGCTCGGCGATCCCGTTCGACACCCCCTCCTCGGCGACCTTCCTCGGCACGCGGGTGCTCGTCGCCAACCAGTCCTTCACCGGCGACACCTCCCACCACGCCATCCTCGACGTCGAGGTCGGCGAGCGCGGGCGGGCGCCGTACCTCCCCCGGTCGGCGCACTGGCACTGACGGAACCCCCGACCGCCCGATAGCGTCGCGCCATGAGCACTCTCGCGTCGCTGGTGGACCGGCAGCTGATGGCGCCGGACTGGGCCGAGGCCATGGCCCCGGTCGAGGAGCGGATCGCGCTGATGGGGCAGTTCCTGCGCGCGGAGCTGGCCGCGGGGCGGTCCTACCTCCCGCACGGCGACCAGGTGCTGCGGGCCTTCCAGCGACCGCTGGCGGACGTGCGGGTCCTCGTCGTGGGCCAGGACCCCTACCCGACGCCCGGGCACCCGATCGGGCTCAGCTTCGCGGTCGACGCGCACGTCCGGCCGGTGCCGCGGAGCCTGGCGAACATCTACCAGGAGCTGCGCACGGACGTCGGGATCGAGCCGCCTGCCCATGGCGACCTCACGGCCTGGGCCGACCAGGGGGTGATGCTGCTCAACCGGGTGCTCACGGTGCGCCCGGGCGAGGCGGCCTCGCACCGCGGCCGCGGCTGGGAGGAGGTCACCGAGTGCGCCATCCACGCGCTCGCGCACCGGGGCGGCCCGCTCGCCGCGATCCTCTGGGGTCGCGACGCGCAGAGCCTCAAGCCGATGCTCGGCCCGATCCCTTGGGCCGAGTCGGCGCACCCCTCGCCGCTGTCGGCGAGCCGGGGGTTCTTCGACTCGCGCCCGTTCAGCCGGGTCAACCGGCTGCTGGCCGACCAGGGCGGCGAAAACGTGGACTGGAGGCTGCCGATGGAATAAAGTTGAAGATCGAACTATTGAGGTGACCATGAACAACCGCATGCCTGCCCTCTACATCGGCCACGGCGCCCCGCCCCTGCTCGACGACCCGGTCTGGTCGGCGCAGCTGGCGGCCTGGGCCCGGGACCTGCCCCGCCCGAAGGCGATCCTGATCGTCAGCGCCCACTGGGAGTCGGCCCCGGTCAGCCTCAGCGCGAACGGCGCTCCGCTGGTCTACGACTTCGGCGGGTTCGACGCGCGCTACTACAAGATGACCTACGCGACCCCGGACGCCACCGCGCTCGCACAGCGGATCGCGGCGATGATGCCCGACACCAAGCCGGTCCACCAGCACGCCAGCCGGGGTCTCGACCACGGCGCGTGGGTGCCGCTCAAGATCATGTATCCCGACGCGGACATTCCCGTTCTCCAGATGTCGCTGCCCACCCACGACCCGGTGAAGCTGCTGGCACTCGGCGAGCGGCTCCGGCCGCTGCGCGACGAGGGCGTGCTGATCATCGGCTCCGGGTTCCTCACCCACGGGCTGCCGTTCCTCACCGAGTTCCGGATCGACGCGGCCGCACCCGGCTGGTCGAAGGAGTTCGACGCGTGGGCCGGCGAGGCACTCGCCCGTGGTGACGTGGACGCGCTCGCGAACTACCGCGCCCTCGCACCCGGCCTGCCCTACGCCCACCCCACGGTCGAGCACTACACGCCGCTCTTCGTCACCCTCGGTGCCGCCACGACCCCCGACGAGCCCGGTATCCAGGTGATCGACGGGTTCTGGATGGGGTTGTCGAAGCGCTCCCTGCAGGTTGCCTGACCCCGGGGTTTGGTCCCCAACCGCAACAATCCGACCCGAAAACATGCGGTTGGGGACCAAACCGCGACCCCATCAGCCCAGCAGCTCGAAGTGCCACACGATGCATGACGGCTTGTCCCGGAAGTTGGCGTTGGTGGCCGCCGGGGCCCAGGGGTGCAGCAGGTAGATGTCGACCGGCTCGTCACGGGCCGTCCACCGCTCGACCGGCTCGTCGTCGATCAGCTCCGTGCCCGACTCGTCGACCATGTCGCGGTGCCCCACGTACTCCGTGCACGCGCGCAGCTGGAGCCCGAGCGGGAGCGCGGCCTCGAGGTAGGCGCTGGTGGCCTGCACCCAGGCGCGCATGAAGCCGGGGTCGCCGTTGCGATCCTCGAAGACCATCGGGTAGAGCCGCGCGCCGTCCAGCAGCCCCCGCGAGTCCGAGACGACCAGGTGACCACCGGGGCGCAGCACCCGTACGAGCTCGGCGAACAGCGGCCCGAGGTCTCGGGCATGCGTCAGCGCCAGGCCGCTCACCACGAGGTCGACGCTGTCGTCGGCCAGCGGCAGGTGCAGCCAGTCGGCCACGTGCAGCTCGACGTCCGGCAGCTTCTCGCGTGCCACCGCGACCATCCCGGGCGAGGAGTCGACGCCGACCACACGGTGGCCGAGCTCGGCCAGGTGGCCCGCGTGCCGACCCGTGCCGCAGGCCACGTCGAGCGCGTCCCCCACCGGCAGCGAGTCAAGGATCGGCCACACGATCTCCTGCTCGCGCTCGAGCATGAGGTTGCGTGGATCGTCGTAGACGGGTGCCCACCCGTCGTACGCCTCGGCCGTCGGGATCACCGGCACGTCGATGCCTCCCCCGATCTCGTCGACAGCGTCCAGCAGCCCGCGGATCTCGGCGATCCTGGCCTCCGCCCACTCGCGCGGGTACTCCCCGTTGAAGGCGCGGAACAGTGCGACGCCCTGCATCCCCAGGAGGTAGGCGAGCGGCAGCTGGTGGATGACGTCGGGCTCCGGGTCGGGCTGGAGCATGTCGCTGGGACGACGGGGGCGAGAGATGGGTGACATGACGGGTTCCTTCGTGGGTCGGCGAGGACGTGCGAAGGCGCGCTCAGCGGTGCGGCACCCTCGGCCGTCGGGGCCGGGACGCGGGGTTGCACGCGGCCGCTGTCAGATCACGCCGCGAGTCTGGGCACCGGACGCCGGGCGGTCAACCGGGTTCTCGTCAGTCGACGGTGATCTCGTCGAGCTCGACGAGGTCGGCCTCGGTGGGCTCCCAGCGCAGCGCGGCCGCGTTGGCTCGCACCTGGTCGCCGGACGTCGCGCCCGAGATCACGGAGGCGACGGCCGGCTGGGCGGCCAGTCCCGCGATCGCCACGTCGAGGACGGACAGGTCTCGCTTCGCGGCGTACGCCGTCACGGCCTCGATCCGGTCCCAGTCGGCCTTCTCCAGCCACTGCGCGCGGGACGGGTCGAGGGCGGCGCGCGAACCGGCGGGGGCGTCCGCGCCGCGGCGGTACTTGCCGGAGAGCAGGCCGTACTCCAGCGGGACGTACGGCAGCACGCCGCGCCCGACCGTCTCGCACGCGGGGATGACCTCGTCCTCGATC
>JAOPXF010000288.1 GCA_025965295.1 Nocardioides sp. | reverse complement strand
GCGCCGACTGGCAGCGCCCCAAGCCCGGCTTCAACTGGAACCTCGACCGCACCGACGCGGCCGAGGACGGCGTGCTACCGACCGCGATGCGCACCAAGGTCTACTGGGCGAACTTCTACTCGCGGACCAGCTACAGCGACGGCTCCACGTTCTTCGAGTTCGTCAACGCCCGCGACGACACCCCCGGCACGATCATCGACATCGGCTGCGGCGACGGCCGCGACGCCTGTGCCTTCGGGAACTCCGGCCGGTCCGTGCTGGGTCTGGACCAGTCGCCGGTGGGCATCGAGCACGCGGCCGCTCACGCCGAGCAGCTCGGGGTCTCCGACCGGGTCCGGTTCGAGGTCTGCGACGTCGCCGACGTCGACGACCTGGGTCGCGCACTCGACCTGGCCGAGGGGGCGACCGGCGAGCCGGTCATGTTCTACATGCGGTTCTTCCTGCACGCGATCTCGGCGGAGGTCCAGGAGCGGCTGATGGCCGCCATCGACACCCATGCCCGGCCGGGCGACCTCTTCGCCGCCGAGTTCCGCACCGACAAGGACGAGGCCACCAGCCACGTGCACACCCGGCACTACCGCCGGTTCCAGAGCGCGACGGAGTTCAGCGCCGGGCTCACGGCCCTGGGCTTCGAGATCCTGCACGAGGAGGAGGGGACCGGGCTGTCGCCGTACCGCGGCGAGGATCCCGTGCTCTACCGCGTCGTGGCCCGCCGCTGACCCGTCGGCCCGCGGACGGCGGAGTCGCCCACGTCACACCGTGATCCGTTCACACGGCTGGTCCGGCGGCGTAACCTCGAGGACGCAATCGATTAGTCCGGTACCCACACCGGCCCTCACCCGAGGGTGGTCGGCGGGACTGGAACGAAAGGTTCGACCATGTCTGAACGCTTGCGCGTGGGTGTCGTGGGCGCGGGCCGCGTGGGCGCCGTGCTGGCCGCCGCACTCGGCGCCGCCGGCCACGAGATCGTCGCCACCGCCGGTGAGTCCGACGCCTCGCGCGACCGGATCGCCGCGCTGCTGCCCGGCACCGCCAACGAGAAGCCGACCACCGTCGCCCGTTCCTGCGACCTGCTGCTGTTGACCGTGCCCGACGACATGCTGCCCAACGTGGTCGCGATGCTGAGCGCCAGCGGCGCCATCCACGCCGGCCAGTACGTCGTGCACACGTCCGGTCGCCACGGCCTGGCCGTCCTCGACGACGCCGCCGCGGTCGGCGCCCACCCGGTTGCGCTGCACCCCGCGATGACCTTCACCGGCACCGCCGTGGACCTCGGCCGTCTGTCGGGATGCGTCTTCGGGCTCACCGCCGGGCCGGGCGAGCACGCGTTCGCCGAGTCCCTGGTCGCCGACCTGGGCGGCACCCCGATGTGGGTCGCCGAGGAGCTGCGGACGCTCTACCACGCGGGGCTCGCCCACGGCGCGAACCACCTGGTCACCCTCGTCACCCAGGCCATGGAGCTGCTCTCGGCCGCCGGTGCCGACGACCCGGCCGGCACGCTGCGCCCGCTGCTCACCGCCGCGCTCGACAACGCCCTCGACCAGGGTGACGCCGCGCTCACCGGTCCGATCGTCCGCGGGGACGTCAACACGGTCCGCGCGCACCTCGCCGAGATCCAGGCAAACGCGCCGCACACGCTCGCGTCGTACGTCGCCATGGCGCGCGCCACCCTCGACCGCGTGGTGACCGACGGCCGGCTGCTGCCGATCCAGGCCGCCAAGATCCGACTGGTCCTCGACACGGCGGTGGCGCCTGCGGCCCGGCGCGGAGCGCGCCTGCGATGAGCCCGATCCCCGTCCTCGCGCACACTCGCGAGGAGCTGAACGCGCTCCTGGACCCGGCCCGCGCCGACGGGCGCAGGGTCGGCCTCGTGCCGACGATGGGGGCGCTCCACGACGGCCACGCGAGCCTGATGCGGGTGACGCGCGAGCGCGTGGCCGACGGACCCGTCGTCGTCTCGATCTTCGTCAACCCGCTCCAGTTCGGGGAGGGCGAGGACCTCGACCGTTACCCACGCACCCTCGACGAGGACCTCAAGCTCTGCGAGCGCGAGGGGGTCGACGTCGTCTTCGCCCCGAGCGTCGACGAGGTCTATCCCGGCGGGGAGCCGCAGGTCACGGTCGATCCCGGCCCACTCGCCACGATCCTCGAGGGACGGACCCGGCCCGGTCACTTCCGGGGAGTGCTCACCGTGGTCGCCAAGCTGGTGGGACTCGTGCGCCCCGATGTCGCCGTCTTCGGGCAGAAGGACTACCAGCAGCTCGTGCTGATCCGCCGGATGGCGCTCGACCTCAACCTCGGGTGCGACGTCGTCGGGGCCGAGACCCAGCGCGAGCCCGACGGGCTGGCCCTGTCCAGCCGCAACCGCTATCTCGATGCCGAGGAGCGCCAGCAGGCGGTGGCCCTGAGCCACGTGCTGGTGGCCGCGCGGGAGGCCGCGAGCCACGGCGTCGACGTCGCGCTCGACTCGGCCAGGGCCGAGCTGCGCCAGTCGTTGGGCGTCGACCTCGACTACCTCGAGATCACCGACCCGTGGCTGGAGGCGCTACCCGCGGTGGTCCCCGACGGGACCGAGGGCCGGATCCTCATCGCCGCCCGGATCGGCTCCACGCGGCTCATCGACAACATGCCGATCACCTTCGGCACCCCACCCGAGGCCCGGCCGGCCGAACCCATCCAGGGAGACACCTGATGCTCCGCACCATGATGAAGAGCAAGATCCACCGGGCCACCGTGACCCAGGCCGACCTGCACTACGTCGGCTCGGTGACCGTCGACGAGGACCTCCTCGACGCCGCCGACCTGCTCGCCGGCGAGCTCGTCCACATCGTCGACGTCACCAACGGCGCCCGGCTGGAGACCTACACGATCGCGGGGGAGCGCGGCTCCGGCGTCATCGGCATCAACGGGGCTGCCGCGCGCCTGGTCCACCCGGGCGACATCGTGATCCTGATCGCCTACGGGCAGCTGGAGACGGCCGAGGCGCGGGAGCTCAAGCCCCACGTCGTGTTCGTGGACGCCGACAACCGGATCATGGCGACCGGCTACGACCCGGCGGAGACCTTCGGGGGCGCCGGGCTCGCGCGGGGTGACGCCGTGCGGGTCTCCGGAGCCGGGCGCTAGCCTCGGAGGATGGTTGACGCACCCGTACGACGGGTTCCGGGCCGCCTCACGGCGCCGCCCCCCGGCTGGACCACGACGTCGGACGTTGTCGTCATCGGCTCCGGCATCGCCGGCCTGACGGCCGCGCTGCGGCTGCGCGGCCAGGTCGACAAGATCCTGGTGGTGACCAAGGACGTCCTCGCGGCGGGGTCGACGCAGTGGGCCCAGGGGGGCATCGCTGCCGCCCTCGGTCCCGAGGACACCCCGGAGCAGCACGAGGTCGACACGCTCGTCGCCGGGGCGGGTGCGTGCGATGCGGAGGCGGTCCGGATCCTCGTGAACGAGGGCCCCGAGGCGGTCCGCGAGCTGATCGCTCTCGGGACGAAGTTCGACCACAGCCCCGACGGCGAGCTCTCCCTGACCCGTGAGGGCGGTCACCACCGCGACCGGATCGCGCACGCGGGTGGCGACGCCACCGGGGCGGAGATCCAGCGGGCGCTGATCGCCGCGATCGAGCAGGCCCCCGAGATCGAGGTCGTCCAGCACGCCCTGGCCGTGGACCTGCTGCTCGACGGCCCCCTCGAGGAGGGTGGCGGGATCGCCGGCGTCACCCTGCACGTGATGGGTGAGGGGCAGCGCGACGGCGTCGGTGCCGTCCACTGCCGGGCCGTGGTCCTGGCCAGCGGCGGGCTGGGCCAGGTGTTCTCCCAGACCACCAACCCGGCGGTCTCCACGGGTGACGGGATGGCGGTCGCCCTGCGCGCCGGCGCCGTGCTGCGCGACCTCGAGTTCGTGCAGTTCCACCCGACGGTGATGTACCTCCCGGACTCCCGCGGCCAGCAGCCGCTGATCTCCGAGGCCGTGCGCGGCGAGGGCGCCTTCCTCGTCGACTTCGAGGGCAACCGCTTCATGCAGGGCGTGCACGAGCTCGCCGACCTCGCGCCGCGTGACGTCGTCGCCAAGGCGATCACCCGGCGGATGAACGAGACCGGGCGCCCGCACATGTGGCTCGACGCCAGACACCTCGGTGCCGCGTTCTGGGAGCGTCGCTTCCCCACGATCCTCGCGACCACGCGCTCGCACGGCATCGACCCGGTGACCCAGTTGATCCCGGTCGCACCTGCCTGCCACTACGCCTCGGGCGGCGTCCGCACCGACCTGTTCGGCCGGACCAGCGTCCCGGGGCTCTACGCCACCGGCGAGGTCGCGTGCTCGGGCGTGCACGGGGCCAACCGGCTGGCCTCCAACTCCCTGCTCGAGGGACTGGTCTTCTCGCGCCGCATCGCCGACGTGCTCCCCGGCGAACTGCGCCCGCCCTCGGTGCCCGCCGTCGACGGCCGGACGGCCGGCCTGGTGCCCGGGGCCGTGCGTCGCGAGCTCCAGGAGGTCATGACCTCCCGGGTGGGGGTGCTGCGCAATGCCGAGGGCCTGTCCGACGCGGCGCAGCTGCTCGACAAGCTCGCCGGGCTGCGCGCCGACGCGGTCGACCAGGAGTCGTGGGAGACCACGAACCTGCTCACGATCAGCGCGGCGCTCACCGACGCCGCCGCCCTGCGCGAGGAGACCCGTGGCTCGCACTGGCGCGAGGACTTCCCCGAGCGCGACGACGCCCGCTGGGCCGGTCACTTCGACGTCGTGATGACCGACGGTGAGACCACGCTCCGCTTCGACGCGGAGCCCGCCACAGACCGAGGAGTCTCATGATGATCGCCGGCACGCCGTACGACGCCCTGCCCGCCGGGCTGCTCGAGGAGTTCACCGCCGCGGGTCTGGACGCCCGGGCGGTGTACGACGCGGTGGTGCTCGCCCTCGCCGAGGACCTGCCGGCCGGCGGGCCGGGGGACGTGACCAGCGCCGCCACGATCTCCGAGACCGCCCGTGGGATCGCCGACTTCGGTGCCCGCGACCACGGCGTCGTCGCCGGGCTCGCCGTCGCGGCCCTCGTCTTCCACTACGTGATGGGCGACGACGTCGAGATCTCCGACCGGGTCGTCGACGGCAGTGCCGTCGCTCCCGGCGACGTCGTGATGCGGGTGTCCGGGCCGATCCGCGGTCTGCTCACGGCGGAGCGCACCGCGCTCAACTTCGCCTCCCACCTCTCCGGCGTCGCGAGCGCCACGGCGGCGTGGGTCGCGGCGATCGAGGGCACCCGGGCCAGGGTGCTCGACACCCGCAAGACGCTGCCGACGTTCCGGGCCCTGCAGAAGTACGCCGTCCGGTGCGGTGGCGGGCTCAATCACAGGTTCAGCCTCTCGGACATGGCCCTGGTCAAGGACAACCACGTGCTCGCCGCCGGCGGCGTCGTACCCGCCTACCGCGCGGTCCGCGAGGCCTACCCCGACCTGCCCGTGGAGGTCGAGGTGACCGACCTCGACCAGCTGCGCGAGCTCCTCGCCGCCGGCTGCGACCGGATCCTGCTCGACAACATGGACTGCGCCACGATGGCCGAGGCGGTCGTGATCACGGCCGGGCGCGCCATGCTCGAGGCCTCCGGGGGACTCACCTTCGAGCGCGCCCGCGAGGTGGCGGAGACCGGCGTCGACCTGATCTCGGTCGGCGCCCTGACCCACTCGGTCAGGGTCTTCGACCTCGGCATGGACCTCCGGGACCAGTGGTGAGCTGATGGCGCTGCTCGCGGCCGACATCGGCAACAGCCACACGGTCCTCGGCCTGCTGGTCGAGGGCGAGGTGACCGCCGACTGGCGGGTGGCCACGGCCGCCCACCGCACCTCCGACGAGTGGTCGGTCCTGCTGCGCGGCCTGCTGGGCGACCGCATCGACGACGTCACTGGTATCGCGGTCTGCTCCACCGTCCCGGCCGTCCTGCACGAATGGCGTGACATGCTGGTCCGCCACTTCGGTGACGTCCCCCACGTCGTGGTCGAGCCCGGCGTCCGAACCGGCGTACCCGTGCTGATGGACAACCCCCGCGAGGTCGGCTCGGACCGCATCATCAACGCACTCGCCGCAGCGACCCTGTACGGCGGTCCGGCGATCGTCGTCGACTTCGGTGGCACGGCCACCACCTTCGACGTGGTCAGCGCCTCGGGCCAGTACGTCGGCGGGGCGATCGCGCCGGGTATCGAGATATCCCTCGAGGCGCTCGGTCGCCGGGGCGCCCAGCTGCGACGCGTGGAACTGCTTCGCCCCCGGTCGGTGATAGCCAAGAACACCGTCGAGGCGCTCCAGTCGGGAATGGTTTTCGGCGTGGCCAGCCAGGTCGAGGGAATTGTGTCGCGGATGGTCGAGGAGCTGGGGGTCGACACCGCCGACGTGCACGTGATTGCGACCGGATATCTGGCCGGTCTCGTCCTCGACGAATGCCGGTGTTTCACCGACCATTCCCCGTGGCTCACCCTCAGGGGCCTGGAGCTCGTGTTTGCGCGCAATGCGTGACGGACACAATGCCCTGGACAGACGCGAACGACACGGGGAGGCAGTGGTGGCGGTGCGCGGAGCGCTCGCGGTGGCGATCGTCGTCCTGGCCGGGCTGCTGGCGTCGGGCTGTTCGTCGATCCAGGAGTCGCTCGAGTGCCCGGGCGACGACTGCCCCGCCTCGCTGAAGGCGGTCCTCGACAAGTCCGCCAAGGTTCCGGGTGTGACCGCGGTCGACCGGGCCTGGCGCTTCAACAACATCGACCACGGCCACACCGGCGGCGTCGACGTGCACGCGAGCGTGTCCGACGCCCGGGCGGCCGGCGACCTGGCGGCCGACATCGCCGACATCTACCGGGACAGCGATGTCGAGGCGGTGTCCCGGATATCGGTGCGGGTCGTCCCCGACCCCGAGGTCGCCGAGCCCGACACGCAGGAGGGCACCCTCGGCGGCGGCCCGACCGCCGGCGCAGACGTGCCGTGCGCGGCGCAGGAGTGCACCGACGAGGTCGCGGCCTTCGAGCAGGCGTTCGCCGGTGACGCCCTCGCCGACGGGGCCGGCCTCGGCAAGGTCGAATGGGTGGCCGACGACTACCGCCCGTACACCTCGATCGAGGTCACGGCGTCCGAGGGCCCCATGGACGCCACCGAGCTCGCGGCCTTCCGCGACGACCTGCTGGACCTGGCGAAGGGCGCCGGCCTGACCGATCTCGGACAGGTCAAGACCGTCATCCATTACCAAAAACGCCTCGAGTTCGACTTCAGTTACCCGGGAGACCGCTAGTCGGGTGCACCTTCGAATGACATTCGTGGCATTATTGTCATGAAGTTGTCGGAGATTCACACACCCCCGTGTTCAAAGTGAATGAGGTTCCCATGGCACAAAAGGTCCACATCATCCTGGTCGACGACCTGGACGGCTCCGAGGCGACCGAGTCGGTTTCCTTCGGGCTCGACGGCACGTCGTACGAGATCGACCTGAACGAGAAGAATGCGGCCAAGCTCCGCGAGGCCATCTCGGGCTACGTCGGGCACGCCCGCAAGGTCGGCACCGCCAAGGGCCGTGGCCGCCGCGCCGCCGCCGCGAGCGGTGACGGGCACAGCGCGCGCGAGATCCGCGACTGGGCCCGCGCCAACGGCATGACGGTCCCCGAGCGGGGTCGCGTCTCCGCGGAGGTCAGGTCCGCCTTCGAGGCCGCCCACTGACCTGCCCGCAACTCATCGCCGACCCGCCCGTGTCTCGACAAGCTCGACAACCGAGACGCGGGCGGGTCGGCGTCTGTTCGCTGAGAGCGGAGCGCGGATGCGGCTCACCCGGGAACGCGTAGGCTGTCATCGGGGTTAGTCCTCATGTCCCGTGCCGTC
Organism: Nocardioides sp.; assembly: GCA_025965295.1. Lineage (GTDB taxonomy): Bacteria > Actinomycetota > Actinomycetes > Propionibacteriales > Nocardioidaceae > Nocardioides. The sequence goes on along the minus strand of JAOPXF010000288.1, from coordinate 1,209 downwards.
GACCCAGGCGGTACGGCCCCGATGTCTTTCAGGAGCGATGCGCATGTTCGAGCGGTTCACAGACCGAGCCCGACGAGTTGTCGTGCTGGCCCAGGAAGAGGCCCGCATGCTCTCCCACAACTACATCGGCACCGAGCACATCCTGCTCGGACTGATCCACGAGGGCGAGGGGGTCGCGGCCAAGGCACTCGAGAGCCTCGACATCTCGCTGGAGGCCGTGCGCGCCCAGGTCGAGGAGATCATCGGCCAGGGCCAGCAGGCGCCGAGCGGCCACATCCCGTTCACGCCGCGTGCCAAGAAGGTCCTCGAGCTGTCCCTGCGCGAGGCGCTGCAGCTCGGGCACTCCTACATCGGCACCGAGCACATCCTGCTCGGCCTGATCCGTGAGGGAGAGGGCGTCGCCGCCCAGGTGCTGCAGAAGCTCGGCGCCGACCTCAACCGGGTCCGCCAGCAGGTCATCCAGCTGCTCTCGGGCTTCCAGGGCAAGGAGTCGGCCGCGTCCGGTGCCGCCGCGAGCGGCTCCAGCAGCGACGCCCCGTCGTCCTCGCTGGTCCTCGACCAGTTCGGCCGCAACCTGACCCAGGACGCCCGCGAGGGCAAGCTGGACCCGGTCATCGGTCGCGAGCAGGAGATCGAGCGGGTCATGCAGATCCTCTCGCGCCGCACCAAGAACAACCCGGTCCTGATCGGCGAGCCCGGCGTGGGCAAGACCACGATCGTGGAGGGCCTGGCCCAGGACATCGTCAAGGGCAACGTCCCCGAGACGCTCAAGGACAAGCAGATCTACACGCTCGACCTGGGCGCGCTGGTCGCCGGCTCCCGCTATCGCGGTGACTTCGAGGAGCGTCTGAAGAAGGTGCTCAAGGAGATCCGCACCCGCGGTGACATCGTGCTGTTCATCGACGAGATCCACACCCTCGTCGGTGCCGGTGCGGCCGAGGGCGCGATCGACGCCGCCAGCATCCTCAAGCCGATGCTGGCTCGCGGGGAGCTCCAGACGATCGGCGCGACCACCCTCGACGAGTACCGCAAGTACCTCGAGAAGGACGCCGCCCTCGAGCGCCGCTTCCAGCCGATCCAGGTCGCCGAGCCGTCGATCGCGCACACGATCGAGATGCTCAAGGGCCTGCGCGACCGCTACGAGGCCCACCACCGGGTCACGATCACCGACGAGGCCCTCGTCTCGGCCGCGACGCTGGCCGACCGCTA
>JAOPXF010000279.1 GCA_025965295.1 Nocardioides sp. | reverse complement strand
GGGGTCGCGTCGGTCGGCAGCGCGATCACGTCGCCCCGCGGGGTGAACACGTAGACCTCGGCCCGGTTGATCTCGAAGCGCAGCGACTCCAGGAACTCGCCCGGGTCCTCGACCTCGCTCTGCCAGTCGAGGAGCTGGCGCACCCAGGTCATGTCGTCGAGGTCGCCGCGTGCCTCGGTGTCGACGCCGTCGCGGCCGTTCTCCTTGTACTTCCAGTGCGCGGCCACGCCGTACTCGGCGCGGCGGTGCATGGCAAAGGTGCGGATCTGCAGCTCGACGGGCTTGCCCTGCGGTCCGATCACGGTGGTGTGCAGCGACTGGTACATGTTGAACTTCGGCATCGCGACGTAGTCCTTGAACCGCCCGAGCACCGGGTTCCAGCGCGAGTGCAGCACACCGAGGACGGAGTAGCAGTCTCGGTCCTCCTCGACGAGGACGCGGATGCCGACCAGGTCGTAGATGTCGGTGAACTCCCGGCCACCGACGATCATCTTCTGGTAGATCGAGTAGTAGTGCTTGGGCCGGCCGGTCACGGACGCCTTGACCTTGGCCTCGCGGAGGTCTGCCTCGACCTGCGCGATCACCTCGGCGAGGAACTGGTCGCGCGAAGGGGCCCGCTCGGCCACCATCCGCACGATCTCGTCGTAGATCTTGGGGTGGAGGGTCGCGAACGCGAGGTCCTCGAGCTCCCACTTGATGGTGTTCATGCCCAGCCGGTGGGCCAGGGGGGCGTAGATGTCGAGCGTCTCGCGGGCCACCCGCTCCTGGGTCTCCTGCTTGACGTAGCGCAGGGTCCGCATGTTGTGGAGGCGGTCGGCGAGCTTGATGACGAGGACCCGGATGTCGCGCGACATCGCGACGATCATCTTGCGGATGGTCTCGGCCTGTGCGGAGTCGCCGTACTTGACCTTGTCGAGCTTGGTCACGCCGTCGACCAGGAGCGCCACCTCGTCACCGAACTCCGCGCGCACCTGGTCGAGGGTGTACGGCGTGTCCTCGACCGTGTCGTGCAGCAGCGAGGCGACCAGGGTCGGCTCGGTCATCCCGATCCCGGCCAGGATCGTGGTCACCGCGAGCGGATGCGTGATGTAGGGGTCGCCGCTCTTGCGCATCTGCGTGCCGTGCATCTTCTCGGCCGTGAGGTAGGCGCGTTCCAGCAGCGCCAGGTCGGCCTTCGGGTGGTTGGCGCGGACCGCGCGGAACAACGGCTCGAGGACCGGGTTGCCGGGCTGGTTGCGGGTGCCCATCCGGGCCAGCCGCGCACGCATGCTGCGGCTGGTCGCGACGGGTTCGGGCGCACGTTCCCGCGTGGGCGGGATCGTGCTCTCGTCGGTCACACGTCCAGTCTAGTTGCGCGCGGACGTGGCTCAGACCGTCATCAGCGACGTGACCGTCAGGTCGCCGACCGTCGCCCGGCCCGGCAGGAAGCCGAGCTCCATCAGGACGGCGACGCCGCTGCAGGAGCCACCGCTCTTCTCGACCAGCTCGCGGGTCGCGCGGACCGTGCCGCCGGTGGCCAGCACGTCGTCGACGAGCAGGACGCGCTCCCCCGGCGCCACCGCGTCGGCGTGCAGCTCGAGCGTCGCCTCGCCGTACTCGAGGGCGTAGGAGACGGCGTACGTCGCGCGCGGCAGCCTGCCGGCCTTGCGGACCGGCACGAAGCCGACGCCGAGGGCCATCGCGACCGGGGCCGCCAGGATGAAACCGCGGGCCTCCATGCCCAGCACCTTGTCGACCACGACCGTGCCATCGGCGTCCCGGCCCGCCGCTGCCAGTGCCGCGACGACGGCCGCGAAGCCGGCGGGGTCGGCGAGGAGGGGGGTGATGTCCTTGAAGACGATCCCCGGCTCGGGGAAGTCGTTGACGTCCACGACCAGTCGGTCCAGGGCCTCGCGGGCGACCGCGTCGACCTCCTGGACGGAAGGTCCGTCCGTCACTTCTTGCCCCGCTTCGAGCGCGCCTGTCGGGTCGGCTGCTGACGTCCGGCGGCACCGCTCGGGCCCACTGGCCCACGGGCCGGAGGTGCGACCCGACCGCGGCCGGCGGCCTCGGGCGGGCGGCGTACGGCGGGGGCCTGGGAGACCGGACCGTCCTCGTCGTCCTCGTCCAGCTCGGACGGCACGCCACCGGGGGCCGACGTGACCGGCATGTCCTCGGTGAACGCGGGCACCGAGGCGTACGGGTCGATCGCGCGGTTGCGGGCCTTCTCGCGCTTCTCGGCGAGCTTCACCTCGTTCTCGGTCGACTTCAGCTGCACGAGCAGCGGCGTCGCGATGAAGATCGAGGAGTAGGCGCCCGCGGCCATGCCGACGAACAGCGCGAGCGCGAGGTCCTTGAGCGCACCGCTGCCCAGCTGGACGGCACCGACGTAGAGGATCGCGCCGACCGGGATCAGCGCCACGATCGACGTGTTGACCGACCGCACCAGAGTCTGGTTGACCGCGAGGTTGGCCTGGGCGGCGTACGTCGTGCGCCGCTCGCGCAGGCCCTTGGTGTTCTCACGCACCTTGTCGAACACCACGACGGTGTCGTAGAGCGAGAAACCGAGGATGGTCAGCAGGCCCGTGACGGTCGCGGGAGTGACCTCGAAGCCCGACAGCGCGTAGACGCCGATCGTGATCACCAGGTCGTGGGCAAGCGCGACAATGGCGGCCACGGACATCTTCCACTGGCGGAAGTACGCCCAGATGAAGAGCACGACGAGCACCAGGAAGACCACCAGGCCGATCGCGGAGCGCTTGGCGATCTCCTTGCCCCAGCTCGGCCCGATCTCGGTCGGGCTGAGGTCCTGGTCGTTGACGCCCGTGACCTGCCTGATCACGTCGCCGATCCGGGCGCTCTCCTCGGTGCTCACCGGCTTGACCTGCACCAGGATGCCGTCCTTGCCGCTGGTGTTGACCACCGGCTGCTCGGCCGCGGCGATGCCGGTGCCGGCGACCGCGGAGCGCAGGTCGTCGACCGAGGACTGCTCCATGCCCTGGGCGGGCACGTTCGTGACCTTGTACTCGGCGCCTCCCACGAACTCGATGCCCATGTTCAGGCCCTTGAAGTACAGCCCGAGGACGGCCAGCACCACGATCAGGCCGGAGATGGCATACCAGAGCCAGGCCCTGCCGACGAAGTTGATCGACCGCCGACCGTTGTACAGGTCATTGCCGAGACGTGAGAACTTGCCCATCAGGCCCTCCCTCCCGCGGGAAGTCGATCGATGCCCAGCGCCTCGGGGTCGAGACCCGAGAGCTTGTGGCCCTGGTTGAAGAAGCGGTAGCGCGCGAGGTAGGACACCATCGGGTGCGTGAACCAGAAGAAGATCGCGAGGTCGATGATGGTCGAGAGGCCGAGCGCGAACGCGAAGCCCTTCACGACGCCGGCGGCGAAGATGTAGAGCACGACGGCCGCCAGCAACGAGACGGTGTCGGCCGCGAGGCAGGTGTTCCGCGCCCGTTTCCAGCCGGCCTCCACCGCGACCCGCATGGACTTGCCGTCGCGCATCTCGTCGCGTATCCGCTCGAAGTAGACGATGAACGAGTCCGCGGTGATACCGACCGCCACGATCAGTCCGGCGATGCCCGGCAGGGTCAGCGTGAACCCCGCCGCCTTGCTGAGCAGCAGCACCATGGCGTACGTCGTGGCTCCGGCGACGAGCAGCGAGGCGATCACGACCACGCCGAGGCCCCGGTAGTAGATCAGGCAGTAGAGCATCACCAGGAGCAGGCCGGCGATGCCGGCGGTGATGCCGGCCGTGAGCTGGTCGCCGGCGAGCGAGGCGCCGATCTCCTCGACCGAGGTGCCGTTCTTCTCGAACGAGATCGGGAGCGCGCCGTACTTGAGGCTGGTCGCGAGGCTCCTCGCGGAGTCCTCGGTGAAGTTGCCGCTGATCTGGGCCTCGCCGTTGGTGATCAGCCCGTTCATCTGCGGAGCCGACAGGACCTTGCCGTCGAGGACGACGGCGAACTGGTCGTCGGTGCCGTAGAGGGCACGAGAGATCTTGGTGAACTCGTCCTTGCCCGCGCCGCCGATCTTGAGGTTGACGACCCAGCCGATCTGCCCCTGCGGCACACCGGCGCTCGAGGAGTCGAGGTCCGTGCCCTCGATCGCGGCCGCCGAGAGGAGGTACTTGACGCCGTCCTCGTCACACGTGACGAGCGGCAGGTCGGCCTGGTCGTCGACGCTCACCGCACCGTTGGGCGGGCAGACGTAGTTGTTGTAGGCCGTCACGCACTCCGGGGTGGGCTGCTTCATCCACGTGAGCGGGTCCTTGAGGTTCTTGTCCGACGCGGCTGCGGTGGCACACGCCTCGAGAGCCTTCTGCTCCGCCTTGGTCTGCTCGGCGTTCGCCGGCGCGGACGTCGGCGTGGAGCCGTCGGTCGGCGTCGACGACGGGTCGCTCGCGGGGGACTCGGTGGGCGAGCTCGACGGGGACGCGGATGGGGACTTGGTCCCGTCCGACTTGTCCTTCTTGTCCTTGTCGGCCACGAGGAAGGGCGCGCGGTTCTTGGGGCTGGCGCTGGGCTCGCTGCTCGGCTGGCCGCTGGGCTGGCCTCCGGGGCTGGGGTTCACGGTCACTCCGTTGCCGGAGTCGGTGCCGGGCGTGCTGGCGCCGCCGCACGCGGTGCCCGTGCTCGACGCACAGGCGACCAGGCGGAACCGGAGCTGTGCCTGGCGCTTGACCGTGTCGACGAGGCTGTTGTTCGTGGGACCCGGGATCTCGACCACGATGTACTTGCTGCCCTGCGTCGTCACCTCGGCCTCGGTGACACCGGTGCCGTTGACGCGCTGGTCGATGATGTTGGCGGCTTCCTTGAGGTTCGCCGAGGAAGGGCTGTCGTTGGCGATCAGCGTGATCCGGGTGCCGCCCTTGAGGTCGAGTCCGAGCTCGGGCTTCCAGGTGCCGGCGAGCGCCACCAGGCCGTAGGAGATCGCCAGGCCCAGGAAGAACACCACGAGGGTGCGTCCGGGGCGAGCGGTCTTGCGTGCCATGTCAGTTCTCCTCCGGCTCGTCCGAGGCGAGCCCTGGCTGTGCGATCGACCCGACGGCGCCGCGGGCCACCTTGACGGTCACCCCGTCCGCGATCTCGATGCGAACGGTGTCGTCGTCGGTGTCTCGCAGGATGCCGAAGATGCCCGAGGTCAGCATGACCTCGTCACCAGCCTTCAACGACGACTGCATGCGTGCGAGTTCCTTCTGACGCCTCGAGGCCGGCCGGACGATCAGCAACCAGAACAGCAACGCGATGCCCACCAGGGGCAACAGGGTGACGAGCTCCGGCACGAAACGACCTCTCGAGCATGAAGGGATGAAGGGGAAGGGCGCGGTCGACACAAGCCGACCGACGGGAAAGTGTAGCCGTGACTGTGACGCGGGCCGCTATCAGCGCTCGAAGAGCGGGGCGTCCCCACCGTTCTGGGGAGCCTGCGGCGGCGGGGTGAGCCCGAGATGCCGCCAGGCGGCCGGCGTGGCGACGCGCCCGCGGGGTGTCCGGGCCAGGAAGCCGTTGCGGACCAGGAACGGCTCGGCGACCTCCTCGACCGTCTCGCGCTCCTCGCCGACGGCGACCGCGAGTGTCGAGATGCCGACCGGTCCCCCGTCGAAGCGCCGGCAGAGGGCGTCGAGGACAGCCCGGTCGAGCCGGTCGAGGCCCAGCTCGTCGACCTCGTAGAGCTCGAGAGCATCCTGCGACACCACGAGGGTCACGACTCCGTCGGCGCGCACCTGGGCGAAGTCGCGGACCCGGCGCAGGAGGCGATTGGCGATGCGAGGGGTGCCCCGTGAGCGTGAGGCGATCTCGGCGGCGCCGTCCCCGGTCAGCTCGACGCCCAGCAGGCCGGCGGAACGGTGCACGATGCGGTCGAGCTCGTGGGGCTCGTAGAACTCGAGGTGGCCGGTGAACCCGAACCGGTCGCGCAGCGGCCCCGGGAGCAGGCCGGCCCTCGTGGTGGCGCCGACCAGCGTGAACGGCGGGATCTCCAGCGGGATCGCCGTGGCTCCGGGACCCTTGCCGATGACGACATCGACCCGGAAGTCCTCCATCGCCATGTAGAGCATCTCCTCGGCCGGCCGCGACATCCGGTGGATCTCGTCGACGAACAGCACGTCGCCCTCGTTCATCCCCGAGAGGATCGCGGCCAGGTCGCCGGCGTGGGTGATCGCCGGCCCGCTCGTGAGCCGCAGGGGCGCGCTCATCTCGCTCGCGATGATCATGGCCAGGGTGGTCTTGCCGAGCCCGGGAGGCCCGGACAGCAGCACGTGGTCGGCGGTGCGCCCGCGCTGGCGGGCGGCCTCGAGGACCAGCCCCAGCTGCTCGCGGACGCGGGTCTGGCCGACGACCTCGTCGAGCGTGCGCGGCCGCAGCGCGGCCTCGACCACGCGCTCGTCACCCTCGGCCTCGGCCGCGGTCAACGAGCCGAGGTAGGCGTCCTCCGCCGCGGTCAGGTGGTCGTCGTCGTACTGGTCGAGAGGCATCGTCACGCCTTGCTCAGGCTGCGGAGCGCGGCGCGGAGCAAAGAGCCGACATCGGGCACGTCGCCGGCCTCGGGAGCGACGGCGTCGACGGCCTGCTCGGCGTCGCGCGTCGACCAGCCCAACCCGACCAGGCCCTGGTGCACCTGGTCACGCCACGGTGCCGCCCCCGTGGGCGCGGTGGCACTGCGACCCGGACCGGGAGTGCCGATGCGGTCCTTGAGCTCGAGGATGATCCGCTGCGCGCCCTTCTGGCCGATGCCGGACACCCGGGTCAGCGTCTTGACGTCGTCGCCGGCGACCGCGCGGCGCAGGTCGTCGGGCGACAGGACGGCGAGGATCGCCTGGGCGAGCTTGGGGCCGACGCCGGAGGCGGTCTGCACGAGCTCGAAGACCGACTTCTCGTCATCGTCGAGGAAGCCGAAGAGCGTCAGGGAGTCCTCGCGCACGACCATGCTGGTCGGCAGGGTCGCCTGGTGCCCCTGACGCAACGTGGCCAGGGTGCCGGGGGTGCACATCAGCTCGAGGCCGACTCCCCCGACCTCGAGGACGGCGCTGGACAGCGTGACGGCGGCGACCTGGCCGCGGACGAACGCGATCACGGCGTGCTCCTCACCGGTCGAGCGTGTCGAGAACCCGCGGCGGCCAGCGCCGCGTCGATCCGGGCCTGGGCGCCACCACGCCAGATGTGCGTGATCGCGAGCGCCAGCGCGTCGGCCGCGTCGGCCGGCTTGGGCGGTGCGTCGAGCCGCAGGATGCGGGTCACCATCGCCCCGACCTGGGCCTTGTCGGCACGACCGCTGCCGGACACCGCGGCCTTGACCTCGCTGGGGGTGTGCAGGGCCACCGCGAGCCCGCGCCGGGCGGCGCAGACCATCGCGATGCCGCTGGCCTGGGCGGTGCCCATGACCGTGCTGACGTCGGAGCGGGCGAAGACCCGCTCGATCGCGACCGCGTCGGGGTTGAACTCGTCGAGCCAGGCGTCGATCCCCTTCTCGATCGTCACCAGGCGCCGCCAGACCGGCTCGTCGGACGACGTGCGCAGGACGTTGACGTCGACCAGCGTGAGCGGTCGGCCCACCTGGCCCTCGACCACGCCGATGCCGCAGCGGGTCAGGCCGGGGTCGATCCCGAGCACGCGCATGAGGGAGCCTTCCGTCCGAACGTCTGTTCGGAGGCAACGCTAGCCGTTGGCGGTGACGGTACGACGTACGACACGCCTGTCAGGCTCGGCAGGCGCGCCCCTCACCGGGTCTCGACACGTCGGTCGCGACCTCGTTCCTCGGTCGCGCGCCTTGCTCGACCACCAATGACGCCTGCCCTCGCTGCGCGGGGTCAGGCGTCGAGCTCGGCCATGACGGCGTCGGGGACGTCGTAGTTGGCGAAGACGTTCTGCACGTCGTCGAGGTCCTCGAGCGCGTCGATGAGGCGGAACAGCTTGCCGGCACCCTCGCGGTCGAGCTCGACCTGCATGTCCGGGACGAACGACGCCTCCGCCGAGTCGTAGTCGACGCCGGCGGCCTGGAGGGCCGTGCGCACCGCGACCAGGTCGGTGGCCTCGGAGACGACCTCGAAGGAGTCCCCCAGGTCGTTGACCGCGTCGGCGCCGGCCTCGAGCGTGGCCTCGAGGACGTCGTCCTCGGAGATCGTCCGGCCGTCCTGCTCCACGGGTACGACGACGACGCCCTTGCGGTTGAACAGGAACGACACCGAGCCGGGGTCGGCCAGCGAGCCACCGTTGCGGCTCATCGCGGTGCGGACCTCCATCGCGGCGCGGTTCTTGTTGTCGGTGAGGCACTCGATGAGCAGCGCGACACCGGAGGGCCCGTAGCCCTCGTACATGATCGTGATGTAGTCGGCGCCACCCGCCTCGGCACCGGAGCCGCGCTTGACCGCCCGGTCGATGTTGTCGTTGGGCACCGACGACTTCTTGGCCTTCTGGATGGCGTCGTAGAGCGTGGGGTTGCCCGAGACGTCACCGCCGCCCATGCGGGCGGCGACCTCGATGTTCTTGATCAGCTTGGCGAACATCTTGCCGCGCCGGGAGTCGACGATGGCCTTCTTGTGCTTGGTGGTCGCCCATTTGGAGTGGCCGGACATTCCCCTACCTCAACTGACTTGCGCTCGGTGCTGCCTGACGAGTTCCACGAAGTAGCGGTGGATGCGGTCGTCCGCGCCGACTTCGGGATGGAACGAGGTGGCCATCAGGTGGCCCTCACGAACCGCGACGATCCTACCTGCGGCCTCACCGGTCGGGACGGTGGCGAGGACTTCGACGTCCGGACCGAGCTGCTCGACCCATGGTGCCCGGATGAAGACGGCATGCACCGGCGCGTCGAAGCCGTCGAAGGCCAGGTCTCCCTCGAACGAGTCCACCTGGCGCCCGAACGCGTTGCGGCGCACGGTGATGTCGAGACCGCCCAGGGTCTCCTGGCCCGGCGCGCCGTCCTCGATCCGCTCCGCCAGCAGGATCATCCCGGCACAGGTGCCGAAGGTGGGCATCCCGTCCTTGATCCGGGCGCGCAGCGGCTCCAGCAGGTCGAAGGTCCGCGCCAGCTTCGCCATCGTCGTCGACTCGCCGCCCGGCAGGACCAGCCCGTCGCACGCGGCAAGCTCGTCGGGGCGACGTACGGCGATGGGCCGGACGCCGAGCCCGCCCAGCACCCGCAGGTGCTCGCGGACGTCGCCCTGGAGGGCGAAGACACCGATGATGGGGCTGCTCACTGTCGGAATCGTAGTGAAGGTCCGACCACCGCGATTCAGGGGTTGACCGTGAAGGCTCGGGTAGCCGTCTGTTGGTTACCCCAGAGGTCCGTCGCACGCACCGTCAGACTGAAGCTGCCACCGGGCGTCGCGTAGACGGTGCTGTTCGACCCTCCGATGTACCACGTAGTGGACGTGGCCACCGTGCCTGCGACGTAGGTCGTGCAGTCGGTACCCCACGCGGAGCCTGTCCAGCAGCGGACAGTGGATGACTGGGTCCGCTGCAGGATGTAGTCGAGGGTCGAGACACCAGATGTGTCCGAGAGTGAGCCGCAGGCCGGCCTGCTTGCGTTGTTGCAACCGTTTGTACCATTCATGTAGGTCACCATGGCCGAGGCGGTGCGTGCTGTTCCATCGGGATCGGCAATCGCCACGGTGGGGGCCACTTGTTCCTCGCAAAGGGGCGCTCCGGTCCCCGCGGGAGTCTTGAACCGCCATGCGCGGGCTGTCGTGCCCACCCATGCAGGCGTGGCCGTCAGGGACGGCGTGATCGTCACTGTGCCCATCTTGTTCTGGTTGCCCGCTGTGTTCGCGTTGTACGTGACGACCACCTGCTTCGTGGTCGTACCTGTGACCGACCCGACGCTTCCCACGACGGTGGACAGCGAGGCCGCGTACGTCGTTCCGGGGGAGGTGACCGCGGGCCATTGGATGGTGACCGTCCGGGCACCGGCAGTTCCGGCCACGGCGCAGGACGTCGGCACGGCCGGCTGGGGAACGGTGTAGGCCGTCAGCGTGGTGCCGGAGACGCCGCCGGCATCGGTCCAGGCGGCGAGGGTGGGGAGCGCCCACACTTGGGCTACGGTGCCAGCCACGAAGGTGAGGAGCACGGCAGAGACCAGGGTGCTCCCGGAACGGTGCGCGACGCGGTCGCTGGGCCCTCGCCTGCTGCCGGTGGCCTTGCGCCGGCCGCCAGGCGGGCGGGCCTTCGGGGCGAGCCCTTCGCCGGGCCCGTCTCCGGGCGGCTGGGCAGGTCGCCGAACGATGACCGAGAGCAGGAACGCGGCGTACAGGCCGAGGAGGAACAGGCCGAGCGGACCCGTGAGCCAGCCGACCAGGTAGCCGATCTTGGGCACCGAGAACAACACGCGGTCCGCGTGCGAGACGCGGTACGGCGCAAGGTCCGGGGTGTCGTTGGCGTCGCCTTTGAGAGTCAGGATCGCGTCCTTGTCGTCGCGCTCCATGGCGAGAATCCGGTGGGTCACCCGTTCCCCGGACGTCGTCGGGACCGAGACGATGTCGCCCTTGTGCAGGTCCGCGGCGTCCGTACGGTGCGCGAGGGCCAACGCGCCGGTGCCGATGGTGGGTGACATCGAGCCCGAGCGGAAGACGAGCGGGCGCAGCCCGAACAGCACCGCCCCGATGGCGACGAGGATGCACAGCACGCCCACCACCGCGCCTCCCGTCAAGATGACCTGGCGCGCACCCGAGAGACCACGGCTCAGTTGAGGGTTCACGTCAGTTCTGCGTACCGGTGAACGTGAGGGTCGCGTTGGTCGTGGCGCCCTGGAGAGACGTGTTGGCGCCAGAGGGCAGAGTCACCTGCACACAGATGGTCGTCGTCGTGGTGGCCGCCAACGCGATCGGAGTTGTGAGGAGCGAGCCGTTCAGAGACGTTCCGCTCGAGGCGATCGCCGTGCCGGGACAGGTGACAGCCAGGCCCGAACCGCCGGTGGCAGCGTCGGCGGTCACCTTCACGACGAGAGCACCGGCGAGGTTCAGCGTGTCCGGGTTGGTCGCCGAGGAACTGGCGAGGAAGGTCAGGGCAGCCGTGCCCGCGTTCTTGACCGTGATCACGGCCGCCGTGCTGTTCCCTGGCACCATCGTCGCCAGGTTGAGCGAGGCGTACCCCGTCAGATCATGGGCGAACGGGTTGGCGCCGGTGCCGTCCTTCAGGTTGAGCTTGATCGAACCGCCCGTGAAGGTCGTGCCGGTGATCGTGGAGGAGTCGGTCCAGAACGCAAACGTGCCCGTCGCGGCAACGGACAACACAACCCCCATGCTGAGCGCTGCGCGGACTCGCTGGGAGATCCGCACGGAGTACGTGCGACGTGCCTTCCGCTTCATCGGATCAACCCCCCTTGCGGCGTTGTGCGAGCCGGAGCTCGATGGTGAATGCCATTGGACATGTGTCCCCCCATGGACATCTACGTGCGTTGTGAGATCCGGACCTCGACCGAGAAGGCGAGTTGTCGTCCCATCGTCTTGTTGCCTGCCTTGCGGAGCATCCGCACCCGGACCGACACCGGGACCACTTCGCCCTTGTCGACCTGGATCTTCGCCGTCTGCTGCTTGCCCCCCTGGACTCGCACCCAGGGGCCGGTCCCCGTCCGGACCGAGATCCGGAACTTGTCGTTGCCGAGCCAGCCGGACGGGTCGCTCATGTTCATCGAGATGGCCAGCTCGGCCCGCTCGTGACTCTGGTTCTTGACGTAGAAGCTGCGTGCCGGCGCGCAGCCCGGCACCCAGACGAACCCGTCGTTGTAGAGCGGCAACGAGAGCGCGGGCGTCCAGTGCTGCCCGTGCCGGCTGAGCATCAGCTTCGACCACCGGTGGGCGGCCGACGCGGGAGGCTGGCTCAGCAGCGAGGTCGCCGCCAGCGCCAGGACCACGAGGACTGCCACCCGGAACTTCATACCGCCACCCGCTCCGGGGCGCGGACCTCACGCTTGCGCTCCTTCACGGCGCCGCGGAACATGTTGCCCGCGTAGCCGATCAGGCCCACGACGATGAGCCCCATCAGCAGGCCGCGCTGCTGGCTGGAGACCAGCGACGTGACGTAGCCGAGGTACGGCACGGAGTACCACTTCTTGCCCTGCATCTGCACCGGCAGCACCCAGTTGGCGTCCGCCGAAGGGTTTGCGTCGCCCTGGGTCCGCCAGCGCGGCTCGCCGGTCCCGTCGAAGCCCACGGTCAGGACCCGGTGCGTGACGACCGTGGAGTCGCCCGACTTGATCTGGTAGGTGACGACGTCACCCGGCCCGATCTCGGTCGGCGGCACCGGCTTGACCACCACGAGGGTGCCGGGCGGCATGCTCGGCTCCATCGATCCGGTCTCGATGACGTACGGCGTCGCGCCCGCCATCCGCGGGATGATCAGCGCGACCAGGAGCATCGCGCCGAACGAGAGCATCACGAACCAGGACAGGACGAGTCCTGCCCAGCGCAGTGCGCCCATCTTCTCCGGCGTGGCCGCCTTACGAGTCCCCGACATCAGCGTCCCCTTCCCAGTCGGTCAGAAGGAGCGGATCAGGCGGCGGTGTCGTGCGTCTGCGTCGCCGTCAGCGTCATGTCCTCGAGCGCGGCGGCGATGTTCTGCGAGCCGTTGGTCGCGGCAGCACCGTTGAAGGTGACCGAGACCGTGGCCTGCACGACATAGGTGCCCGGCGCCGTGATGGGCGCGTAGGTCGCACCGTCGACCTTGAAGGTGGCCGTCGGGGCGAGCTCGCTGTCCAGCGTCGTCGTGGACGATGTGTCGTTGGTGATCGTGGGCGTCTCCAGGTCCAGGGTCGCACCGACGTGGTCACCGGCGATGGTGAGCGTCATGTTGCAGACCTTGGTGATGGTGTCGCCCGGGACGACCTTCGACGTGCCGATCGTGAAGGCGCTGCCGCCGTCGTACTGCCAGTCGTGGGTGCCGAGCGGCACGCTCGTCGCGCAGCTCGGAGCACTCACCGTGAGCTTGCCGGACGAGATGCTGCCCCCGGTCACGTCCTGCGTGCCCGTCCAGTACGCCAGCGACCCGGCGCCGCCCAGCATGAGACTGCCGGCTGCAGCTGCCGCAAGTGCGCCCTTGGTTGCCTTGTTCATGGTGGTCCCCTCACACGTGGAGGACTCGAAGTGGCCCCCCTGCATGCGTGACTCTGGGGCATGATTTCGGGTTTTTGCCGCGTCGTGGACGAGATGTTGACGTCCTGTGGCAGAACTTTTAACTTCTAGTGCCTTTGGACCCATTTGCGTGTGGTGAGGGTCACCAGCCACGCTCGGCGAGACGGTGCGGCTGGGGAATGTCCTCGACGTTGATGCCCACCATCGCCTCACCCAGACCCCGCGACACCTTCGCCACGACGTCGGGGTCGTCGAAGAAGGTCGTGGCCTTGACGATGGCCTCCGCGCGCTGCTCGGGGTTGCCGGACTTGAAGATTCCCGAGCCCACGAAGACACCCTCGGCGCCGAGCTGCATCATCATCGCCGCGTCTGCGGGCGTCGCGATCCCGCCGGCGGTGAAGAGCACCACCGGGAGCTTGCCGCTGGCAGCAACCTCCTTGACGAGGTCGTACGGCGCCTGCAGCTCCTTGGCGGCGACGAACAGCTCGTCCTCGGCGAGGGCGCCCAGCCGCCGGATCTCCCGACGGATCGTGCGCATGTGGGTGACGGCGTTGGACACGTCACCGGTGCCGGCCTCGCCCTTGGAGCGGATCATCGCCGCACCCTCGGTGATGCGGCGCAGCGCCTCGCCCAGGTTCGTCGCCCCGCACACGAACGGGACCGTGAACGCCCACTTGTCGATGTGGTTGGCGTAGTCGGCCGGGGTCAGCACCTCGGACTCGTCGATGTAGTCGACGCCGAGCGACTGCAGGACCTGCGCCTCGGCGAAGTGACCGATCCGGGCCTTGGCCATCA
>JAOPXF010000266.1 GCA_025965295.1 Nocardioides sp. | reverse complement strand
ATACGGTCCGAGCGCTATTGCCCTCGCTTTGTATGACGTCCGCCCCCAGGCCCCCCAAGACCCCCTCAGCCGAAGCGGCCCGAGATGTACGCCTCGGTGGACTCCTGGTCGGGGTTGGTGAACATCTTCTTGGTGGGGTTGAACTCCACGAGGTGGCCGGGCTCACCGGTCGCCTTGAGGTTGAAGAAGCCGGTGTCGTCGGAGACGCGGGCGGCCTGCTGCATGTTGTGGGTGACGATCACGATCGTGTAGTCGGACTTCAGCTCGTGGATGAGGTCCTCGATCGCGGAGGTGGAGATCGGGTCGAGGGCGGAGCACGGCTCGTCCATGAGCAGCACCTGCGGCTCGACCGCGATCGCACGGGCGATGCAGAGCCGCTGCTGCTGGCCACCGGAGAGCCCCATGCCGGGCTTGTTCAGCCGGTCCTTGACCTCGGTCCACAGGTTCGCGGCCTTGAGCGACCGCTCGACGATCGCGTCGCCCTCGGACTTCTTCAGCTTCTTGGCGTTGAGCCGGTTGCCGGCGAGCACGTTGTCGTAGATCGACATCGTCGGGAAGGGGTTGGGCCGCTGGAAGACCATGCCGATCTGGCGGCGTACGGCGACCGGGTCGATCGACGCGTCGTACAGGGACTGCCCGTCGACCATGATCTTGCCCTCGACACGGGCACCGGGGATCACCTCGTGCATGCGGTTCAGCGACCGCAGCATGGTCGACTTGCCGCACCCGGACGGGCCGATGAACGCGGTCACGGACCGCGCCTTGATGGTCATGTTGACGCCCTCGACGGCGAGGAAGTCGCCGTAGTAGATGTCCAGGTCGGAGACGTCGATGCTCTTGGCCATGAGTCTGGCTCAGCCTTTCTTGGGGGCGTAGATCTTGCCGACGATGCGCGCGATGAGGTTGAGCACCATCACGATCGCGATGAGGACCAGGGCGGCCCCCCACGCACGCGCGATGCCGGGTGCCTCGCCCCCGGTGCCGGCCGGCGCGATGCCGGGCTGCGTGAACTGGTAGTAGATGTAGACCGGCAGCGTGGTCATCCGCTCGCTGAAGAGGTTCAGGTTCACCGAGTCGGTCTTGCCCGCGACCACGAGGAGCGGCGCGGTCTCCCCGATCACCCGGGCCACGGCCAGCATGACGCCGGTGATGATGCCGCCCAGGGAGGTCGGCAGCACGACCTTGGTGATCGTCCGCCACTTCGGCACACCGAGGGCGTACGACGCCTCCCGGAGGTCGTCGGGGACGAGCCGGAGCATCTCCTCGGTGGAGCGGACCACGACCGGGATCATCAGCAGGGACAGCGCCACCGAGCCGCCGAAGCCCAGCCGGATCTCGGGCCCGAAGATCAGCACGAAGAGCGCGAGCGCGAAGAGGCCGGCCACGATCGAGGGGATCCCGGTCATCACGTCGACGAGGAAGGTGACCCACGTGGCCAGGCGGCTGCCCTTGCCGTACTCCACCAGGTAGATGGCGGCGAACAGCCCGACGGGCACGGAGATGAGGGCAGCGGCGCCGGTGACGAGCAGGGTGCCGAGCAGGGCGTGGTAGATGCCGCCACCGGGACCGATGATGTTGCGCATGTCGTAGGTCAGGAACTCGACGCTGATCACCGATGCGCCGTTCTTCACGACCGTCCAGATCAGCCAGATCAGCGGGATCATCGCGATCCCGAACGTCGTCCACACCAGCGAGGTCATCAGCCGGTCCACGGCGGCCCGACGGTTCTCGACGGCGAGCGACCAGAGCGGCAGCGCGACGAGGAAGACCACGCCGGCGAGGATCAGCCAGGGGACGACCCCCCAGCCGAGCAGCAGGGCCGGAAGCCCCGCGGCGGCGACGGCCAGGACCCCCACCAAGGCCGGCGCCCAGCGCGGCAGCTTGGGCTGCGCCAGTCGCAGCGACGCGTTCACGTCCTGCACGGCGAGCTCCGTCGCGCTCATCGGGCCATCCTCCGCTGGCTGCGGCCCACGATCCACCGGGCCGCGAAGTTGACCACGAAGGTGAAGGCGAACAGCACCAGGCCGGTCGCGATCAGCACGTGCAGCTTGGCCGGCGTCGCCTCGGTGAAGCTGGAGGCGATGTTGGACGCGATCGTGGCTGGGTTGGTGTTGGAGATCAGGTTGAGGGTGACCACCGGCGAGGCGGACAGCACCATGGCGACGGCCATCGTCTCGCCCAGGGCGCGGCCGAGGCCCAGCATCACGGCGGAGACCATGCCGGAGCGGGCATATGGGAAGACCGTCAGGCGGATCATCGCCCAGCGGGTCGCGCCGAGCGCGAGCGCCGCCTCCTCGTTCAGGCGCGGCGTCTGGGCGAAGATCTCGCGCGAGATCGCGGTGATGATCGGCAGGATCATGATCGCGAGCACGATGCCCGCGGTGAAGACTGTCCGGCCGGTCACCGAGGCCGGCCCCTCGAAGAACGGCAGCCACCCCAGGTGGGCGGCCAGCCAGTCGTGGGCGCCGACGAGGTACGGCGCCAGTGAGCGCGCGCCCCAGAGGCCGAAGACCACGGAGGGTACGGCGGCCAGCAGGTCGACCACGTAGGCGACCGGCACCGCCAGCCGGCGCGGCGCGTAGTGCGAGATGAACAGCGCGATCCCGAAGGCGAACGGGACGGCCAGCAGCAGCGCCAGGACCGCCGCGAGGACCGTGCCGAAGAGCAGCGGGGCGACGTACGAGAGAAAGCTGGTGTTGGGCGTGTAGGTGTCCGCCGACTGGCTCAGGCCCGGCAGTCCCTCGAGCGTGAGGAAGACGAAGACGCCCGCCAGCGCGACCAGGATGGCGATGCCTGCCGCCCGCGCGGTCCCCGCGAAGGCACGGTCGCCACGGCTGCGGGGGGTCCTCGCCGCCGCGGGATCGACCTGGGGTCCGCCGTCGGGCGGCGCCAGGGATGGAGTGGCTGACACTGGTTCTCTCGTGCTCCTCGATCGGATGTGGGAAGGCGGCGAGCCGGTCTCCCGGCCCGCCGCACCCCGTGCTGCGACTGCTACTTGGCGGCGATCTTGTCGACGATTCCTGCGGCTTCCTGCTGGAGCTTCGAGTCGAGCGGGGCGGAGCCGGCCTGGTCCGCGGCGGCCTGCTGGCCCTCCTCGGACACGACGTACGCGAGGTAGCCCTTCACCAGGTCGGCGTCGGATGCGCTGTCGTAGGTCTGGCAGGCGATGAGGTACGACGTGAGCATCAGCGGGTAGGCCCCGGAGTCGGTGGCCGTGCGATCCACGTCGATGGCCATGTCGACCGGGTCGCGACCCTCGGTGCGGGGCGACTCGGCGAGCACCTTGGCAGCACCCTCGGCGGTGGGCAGGTTGTACTCGCTGCCGACCTTGAGCGCGGCGACGCCCAGGTCACCGGCCTGGCTCTCGTCGGCGTAGCCGATCGTGCCGTCACCGGCCTTGACCGCGGCCACGAGACCCGAGGTGCCGTCGCCGGACTCGCCGCCCTTGATCGGCCACACGCCGTCGTGCGGGTAGGTCCACTTACCCTCGCCGGCCTTCTCGAGGTAGTCGGTGAAGTTGCTGGTCGTGCCCGAGTCGTCCGAGCGGTGGACGGGGGTGATCGTGGTGTCGGGCAGGTCGGCGTCCGGGTTCTGGTCCGCGATGAGCGGGTCGTTCCACGTGGTGACCTTGCCGTCGAAGATCTCGGCGACCAGCGGGGCGGAGAGCTGGAGACTGTCGACGCCCTCGAGGTTGTAGACCACCGCGATCGGGCTGACGTACGCCGGCACCTCGATCGGGGACGCGCCCCCACAGCGCTCGGTGGCCTTGTCGAGCTCGCCCTCGTCGGTGCTGAGCGCGGAGTCGGAGCCGGCGAAGACGTAGGCGCCGGAGATGAAGTTCTCGCGACCCGTGCCGGAGCCGACCGGGTCGTAGTTGACGGTCACGGCGTCGTTGGCGCTCTGGAACCCGGCGCGCCAGGCGCCCTGGGCGGACTCCTGCGCGGACGAGCCGCCGCCGTTGAGGGTGCCGCTCAGCGCGCCGCTGCTCGAGGAGCCGTCCCCCGAGTCGTCGTTGCCGGCAGCACAGCCCGACAGCGCGAGGACGAGGACGGCGATACCGGGCACGACTGCCCGTCGGATGGAAGTGCGCTTCACTTCGTTCTCCTGATGTCTGATGGTCATCACGAGAGCGAAGTTAGGGAGCGGAGGTGACCGGACCGGCGGGCGTCGGTGAACGAGGGGTGAACTCGAACCGCCCAAACGTCTACGAGAAGCCGCAACTGAGACGGCGATCACGTGAACAGCCCAGCAGGCTCTTGACGAGAGTGCTCAGCGCACCAGATGTTGCTCGGTTGACACGATCACGCCGCGCCGCACGTGGGCGACCAGCATGCCACCGGGCTCGAGCTTCGGGTCGGCCAGACCGAGTGCGTCGAAGACGTGGGGCAGCACCGGCCGGTGGGTGCAGAGGACGGCTCCCCGGCCGCCGGACACGAGCTCGTGGACCAGCTTGCCGACCGACTCGGGAGTGGCGTCCTCCTCGCTGAGCCCGTCCTCCTCCTCGAGGAGCCACCCGGTCGTGTCGGCGTAGGGCCACACCGTCTCGAGGCACCGGGTGCTGCTCGAGCTCACGACCCGGGTCACGCCGTACGCCGCCAGCACCGGCACCAGGCGCTCCGCCTGGAGCAGCCCGGGCTGGAGGAGGGGGCGCCTGCGGTCGTCCTTGCGCCATGCCTTGCGGGACCGGGCCGAGCCGTGCCGCAGCACGATCACGGCCTCGGTCCGGCGGCGGAGCTTCTTCGACTCGCGCAGGGTCTCCCGGTCGCGGGGGTAGGTCAGTCGCGCCATCGCCTCGTCGTACGGCACCCACGCGACGGCGTCGATCTCGTCGTTGATCCGGTAGCCGCTCACGTCGTCGTCGGCGACGGGCCGACCGACCCAGTAGGAGACCGTCTTCATCCGTCCGCTGGCCCGGTAGCGCTGGCTGGTGAGCGGAGGCCCCAGGCGCACGTGCACGCCGGTCTCCTCCGCGATCTCGCGCACCGCGGCCGCGGTCACGTGCTCGCCCGGATCGAGCTTGCCCTTGGGGACCGACCAGTCGTCGTACTT
>JAOPXF010000261.1 GCA_025965295.1 Nocardioides sp. | reverse complement strand
CGTGCGTCACACATTGATTTTAACGCTAAACACACCTCCAGCCGCAAGCCACCCCCACAAGGAGCGCCCCGTGCCCGATCAGCCCGCCGCACCCGGCCCCTCCTCCCGCGGCCCGGCGCCGCACGGCCACGTGACGCTCAGTGACGTGGCCCGCTACGTCGGGGTGTCGGCCCAGTCGGTCTCCAACGCGCTCAACAACCCGCAGCGGGTCGCCCCCGAGACCCGCGACCGGATTCTGGCGGCGGTCCGCGACCTCGACTACCGCCCGAACCGCTCCGCCCGCGCGCTGCGCAACCAGAGTTCGCGGCTGATCGCGGTCAAGGTCGAGCCGTCCCGCGACGACCGGGCGGCCCTGCTGCTCGACCAGTTCCTGCACGCCCTCGCCGAGTCCGCCGCGGGCGCGGGCTGCCACCTGATCCTCTGCCAGGCCGACGACCCGGCCGACGAGATCAAGGCCTACCGCGAGCTGCTGCACACCACCTCCGTCGACGCGTTCATCCTCACCAGCACGCACCGCGACGACGACCGCGTCGGGGCACTGCGCGAGTGGGGCGTGCCGTTCGCGACGTTCGGACGCTCGTGGGACGGCGACGACGAGCTCGCGTGGGTCGACGTGGACGGCCGGGCCGGCATCGCCGCCGCGACCGGGCACGTCGCCGCGCAGGGACACACCCGGATCGGCTTCGTCGGCTGGCCCCTCTCCTCCGAGGTCGGCCGTGACCGTCGTACCGGCTGGCAGGAGACCTGCGAGTCGCTCGGCCTCGACGCCGGCCGGCACGCCGAGGTCGTCGACGACTTCGACCAGGGCCGCCGCGCCGCCCACGCGCTGCTCGACGCCCCCGACGCCGCCACCGCCCTGGTCTGCTCGTCGGACACGCTCGCGCTCGGGGTGCTCCGCGCCCTCAGCGAGCGCGGCCTGCGGGCCGGTCCCGACATCGCCGTCACCGGCTTCGACAACTCCCCCGCCGCGGCGCTCACGACGCCCGGCCTGACGAGCCTCCGCCAACCGCTCGAGCAGGTCGCCCAGGACCTGGTCACCGCGGTCGAGGACCTGCTCGGCGATGCGTCCCCGCGCCGCCGCCACACCCTGCTCGACCCCGAGCTCGTCGTCCGTGAGTCGAGCCTGCGCGGCCCGCTCCCGGTCGGCGGACACCCTCAGAAGGAGAACCCATGAAGTCCCGTCAGCACGTCCTCGCCACCCTCTGCGTCCTCACCCTCGGGAGCCTGACCGCCTGCGGCTCCGGCTCCGGCTTCGACGACGACTCGTCGGCCAAGAGCGACGGCAAGCTGACCGTGCTCATCGGCTCCTCCGGCGACGCCGAGACCGCCGCGGTGAAGTCGGCCCTCGCCGACTGGTCGAAGTCCTCCGGCACCGACGCGACCCTGTCGGTCGCCGCCGACCTCAACCAGGAGCTGAGCCAGGGCTTCGCGGCCAACCAGCCCCCGGACGTCTTCTACGTCTCCACCGACGCGCTGGCCGGCTACGCCGCGAACGGCTCGCTCTACCCGTACGGCGACCAGCTCGCCAACGCCGACGACTTCTATCCCAACCTGCGCGACGCGTTCACGGTCGACGGCAAGTTCTACTGCGCACCCAAGGACTTCTCGACCCTCGCGCTCGTGATCAACCAGAAGCTGTGGCGGGCCGGCGGCCTGACCGACGCCGACATCCCCACCACGTGGGACGAGCTGGAGTCCGTGGCGGCCAAGCTGACCAGGGGGGACGTGGTGGGCCTGTCCTTCAGCCCCGAGTACGCCCGCGTCGGCGCCTTCTTCCCGCAGGCCGGGGGCGCGATGACCAACGACGACGGCACCGAGGCGACCGTCGACAGCCCCGAGAACGCCGAGGCGCTGGACTTCGTCAAGGGCATGCTCGACGACGGCGTCGCGGCGTACTCCTCCGACCTCGGCGCGGGCTGGGGCGGCGAGGCGTTCGGCAAGCAGCTGGCCGCGATGACCATCGAGGGCAACTGGATCAGCGGCGCGATGACCAACGACTACCCGGACGTCGACTACACGGTCGCCGAGCTCCCGGCCGGTCCCGCGGGCAAGGGCACGCTGGCCTTCACGAACTGCTGGGGCATCGCCGCGGACAGCGGCGACAAGGAGGACGCCATCAAGCTGGTCGAGGCGCTCACGGCTCCCGACGCGCAGCTGACGTTCGCCCAGGCGTTCGGCGTGATCCCGTCGGTGCAGAGCGCCGCCGAGACATGGAAGTCGGACAACCCGGCCTACGCGCCGTTCATCAATGGAGCCGAGTACGCCCAGAACCCGCCGTCCCAGCAGGGCGCCAGCGACGTGATCAGCGACTTCAACGCGCAGCTCGAGACCCTCAAGTCCGCTGACTCCGACACGATCCTGTCGTCGGTGCAGAAGGAGCTCCAGGCCGTGCTCGACTCGGACAAGTGAGCCGCACGGTCAATAGCGGCCGGACCCGGGACGGCTGGCTCTTCGTCGCCCCGGCTCTGGTCGTGCTCGGCCTGTTCCTCGCCGTGCCGGTCCTGATGGCCGTGTGGGTCAGCGTGTCGGACTGGGGCGGCCGGGGCAGCCCGTTCGCCTCCGGCGTCAGCTACGTCGGCCTCGACAACTATCGGGCGATCCTGTCCGGCGGGACCCTCGCCGAGCGTGACTTCGGTACCTCGCTGCGCAACAACGCGTACTACGTCGCGCTCGTGGTGCCGCTGCAGACCGCGCTGGCCCTCGCGCTCGCGGTGCTCGTCAACGCGCGGATGCTGCGCGGGCAGGGCCTGTTCCGGACGGCCTTCTACTTCCCGTCGGTGACCAGCTCGGTGGCCATCACCGTGCTGTGGCTCTTCCTGTTCAGCACCACCGGCGCTGTCAACGAGGCGCTGGGCTGGGTCGGGCTGCACGGGCCCAACTGGTTCAACGACCCGCGCGGGCTGCTGCAGCTGCTGCTCTCCGCGCTCGGGGTCTCGGACGCCCCGGGCGCCCTGGCGGCGCACGGCTTCCTCGGCATCACCTGGTGGGACTGGCTCTCGGGACCGTCGGTGGCGATGTTCGCGTTCATCCTGATGGCGGTCTTCACCACGTCGGGCACGTTCATGCTGCTGTTCATCGCGGCGCTGCGGAACATCGGCGAGGAGATCGAGGAGGCCGGCATGGTCGACGGCGCGTCGGCGTGGCAGCGCTTCCGCTTCCTCACGCTGCCGATGTTGCGGCCCACCCTCTTCACGGTGATGACGCTCGGGCTGATCGGCTGCTGGCAGGTTTTCGACCAGATCTACACCGGCACCCAGGGTGGTCCCGCGAAGACCACGCTCACACCGGCGTACCTCTCCTTCACGACGGCGTTCACCAACCAGCAGTGGGGCCAGGGCGCCGCGATCTCGTTCATCCTGTTCGGGATCATCGTGGTGCTGACCCTGCTCCAGCGCTGGGCGCTCGGCGGCGCGCCGGACGCGCCCGACCGCCGATCGCGGCGGCGGCGCCGGTCGACCGTGGTCGCCGCGCGCCAGGAGACGGCGTCGTGAGCGCCGCCGGCAGCACCCGCCGCGGTCCCGCCCTCGGGGTGTACGTCGTGCTGGTCGCGCTGGCCGCGGTCTACATCCTGCCGTTCCTCATCGACGTCGCCACGTCGTTCAAGACCGAGCCAGACGCGGCCTCCGACCCGCTCTCGCTGGTCCCCCGCACCGCCACCGTCGAGGCCTACCGCACGCTGTTCGTGGACTCCCCGTTCCCGCTCTGGTTCAGGAACTCCGCGATCGTCACCGTGCTGGTGACCCTGGGGCGGGTCTTCTTCGACTCGCTGGCCGGCTATGCGCTGGCCCGGATCCCGTTCCGGGGCCGGGCGCCGCTCTTCGCCCTGCTGGTCACCGTGATGGCCGTGCCCAACGTGGTGCTGCTGATCCCGAAGTTCCTCGTGATCAAACAGCTCGGCATGTACAACTCCTTCAGCGGCATGGTCATCCCGCTGCTCGCGGACGCCGCCGGGATCTTCATCATGAAGAACTTCTTCGAGTCGATCCCGGTCAGCATCGAGGAGCAGGCCCGCATCGATGGCGCCGGCTCGTTCCGGATCTTCTGGTCGATCGTGCTGCCGATGGCCCGACCGGCCGTGATGACGATCGTGATCCTCTCCTTCCAGGGATCCTGGAACGAGCTCAACCACTTCATCGTGGCCAGCAACAAGCCCGAGCTCTACACGCTGACCAAGGGCGTGGCGCGGCTCGCCGCCGGGGGCTACGGGCAGGGCACGAAGTACCCGCTCAAGCTCGCCGCCGCCGCGGTGATGACGGTCCCGGTCGCCATCGTCTTCTTCATCTTCCAGAAGCGGATCATGAACGTCAGCGCGGGGGCCGTGAAGGAGTAGCCACAGTCGTGCTGCCCAGGG
>JAOPXF010000252.1 GCA_025965295.1 Nocardioides sp. | reverse complement strand
TCCTGCTCGTGATCGCTCTGCTGCTGGCGGCATCCGCCGGCGTCGGCGCCTGGTGGTTCGGCTACGGCCGCTACACGTCCACCCCGAGCGTGATCGGGATGGGCCGGGCCGCGGCCGAGACGAAGATCGAGGCCGAGGGCCTGGAGGTCCAGCTCGGCCAGCGCACCTACTCCGAGACGGTGCCGGCCGGCCGGGTCATCGACACCGACCCCGGGGCCGGCGAGCGGGTTCTGGACGGTGGCACCGTCACCGTGGTCCTGTCGCTGGGCAAGGAACGCTACGACGTACCCAAGGTCAAGGGCCTGACCGAGGACCAGGCCCAGGACGCGCTCACCGCGACACACCTGTCGTTCGGCACCTCGGTGCCGCGCTTCTCGGAGACCGTT
Source organism: Nocardioides sp. (assembly GCA_025965295.1). Classification (GTDB taxonomy): domain Bacteria; phylum Actinomycetota; class Actinomycetes; order Propionibacteriales; family Nocardioidaceae; genus Nocardioides. The sequence continues at coordinate 14,947 of JAOPXF010000252.1, read as the reverse complement.
CCCGAGGGCACCGTCATCGGAAGCGACCCCAAGGTCGGCACGACCCTGCGCCCCGGCGCCGCCGTCGACCTCGTCGTCAGCAGGGGTCCGAAGCCGATCACGGTGCGCGACTTCACCGGCAGGGACGCCGACCTGGCCCAGCAGAAGCTCGAGGGCCGGGGGCTGGTCGTCGACCGCGGCACCGAGGAGTTCTCCGACACCGTCCCCGAGGGCGCGGTGATCTCCCAGTCCCCCAGCAGCGGCACGCTGTTCCGCGGCGACACGGTCACGCTGGTCGTCTCCAGGGGGCCCGAGCTCGTCAAGATGCCTTACGTGCTCGCGTCCGGCGTCGAGGCTGCCCGCGCCCAGCTCGAGGCGCTCGGCTTCGTCGTGGACGTCGAGAACGCGTCCGGCTACCTCGGCCTCGGCTACGTCTTCTCGACCGATCCCGACGCCGGCGAGATGGTCCCCCGGGGCAGTCGCGTCACGCTGTTCCAGATCTGAGGCGTACGCCGTGGCCCTCCAGTCCGTCAGGGGAGCTGGACCGTGGGCTGCGGACCCGGGACGTCCAGCGCGTCAGTGACCCGTTCGCAAGAGCCCGTGACGACGCCGCAGCGCACGAGCAGGGCGCTCTCGCGACGGGTGCGGACCCCGTGCTCGTCGATGACGGCGGGGGCGGCGAGCGGGACCGAGACCAGCAGCTCGTCCTCGGCCTCCCAGTACGCGTCGTTGCTCACGTGCACCTCCAGGGGCGCGTCCCCCAGTGGCCGGACCTCCCCGGTCCTGGCGTCGACGATCTGCAGGTCCATCGTCAGCACCCAGTCCCCGGTCGGGGAGACCGTGAGCGCGTCCGGCATGTCGCAGAGGCGATGCAAGACCTCCACCCCCGCATCGTCGCCGAGCCGGACGACCTCGGTGCAGCCGCCGTCACGGCGCAGCCCGACGTCACTGCCCTCGGCATAGGAGCCCGGGAAGCCCTCGACCGGGGCAGGGCCCCGACCCCGCTCGGGCGACCAGAGATAGTAGTGCCCCCGGGGTCCCAGGTAGAGGATCCCCGCGGACGTCCACGCGTCGAGGGCCGTTGCGCCTGCGGGTAGAGCAGCCACGACAGAGCCGCTCTCCATGGACACCACACCCGCGTCGGAGGCGAACATCGTTCCGTCCGGCGACACCAGCTCCTCCTGCACGTGGGCGACGTGACCCGTACCGAGTGGGGTGACGGCACCCGAGTCGGAGACCACCACGTACTCGGACGTGAACGAGTAGGGGCGACGGGTCTCGTGCTCCAGGAGCAGGACCGCCCCGGCGACCGTGTCGCCGACCAGACCGGCGCCGGTGGCATCGAGCTCGACCGTCGTACCTGGAAGATGAAGAGTCGTGCCCGAGAGGTACGGGACGTCCGGCGCCTCGCCCACCGGAAGGGACTGCGCCCAAACGCCGGGCAGCACGGGCACCGCGGACGTCGGGTCCGGATGCTCCGAGTCGGTCATCGGGGAGCCGCCCGTCGGGTCCGACGAGATCACGAGCCGTGGACCGACGACGCCGGCGGCCACGACGACCACGACCGCAGCCGCTCCACCCGCGGCGGCCCATCGCCGGCGCCGTCTGATCCGGCGGCGCCCGAGCTCCACGGCGACGCCGGCCAGGTCGAGCCGAGGCTCCAGGGCTGTTTCGTTCGTCCGGAGGGCAGACCGAAGTCCGGCCTCCATCAGGTCATCGTCGGTCATGGGGCTTCGCCTTCTCGAGAGTGTGGTCAACGGCGTCCAGACGGGCGCGCAGGGTGGCCAGCGCCCGCGAGGCGTGACTCTTGACCGTGCCTGGTGCGCAGCCGAGGGCGTCGGCGATGTCTCTCTCGCTCAGATCCTCGTAGAAGCGGAGCACCACGACGGCACGCTGCTGCGCCGGCAGTTCGCGCAGGAACGGCAGCAATGCCTGGCGGTCGACAATCGCATCGGTCTGGTCGACGCCAGACCGGCTCCGCTCCCGTGGCCGCTCCGGGTCGAGCTCGAGCCGCCTGGAAGCGCTCCTCGCCCTGCGGTAGGAGAGCCGCACCATGATCCGGCGCACGTAGGCGTCCCTGCTGCCTGCATCGCGCACCCGGTGCCACGAGGCGTACGCGCGCACCAGCGTGTTCTGGACGAGATCCTCGGCCTCGGCCGTGTCCCCCGCGCACAGGTACACCGCTGTGCGGAGCATCGCCGAGGCGCGAACGTGCACGTACTCGGTGAAGGCGCGGTCCCGTTCGTCCACTGGCAACTCCTCGTGCTGACCTCCTTAAGAGACCACAGGACGGCCGCCCGGTTTACCGCGTCCGCGATCGGGTTGTCCTGTGCCCCGGGAAGGGGCTCGATACGCTCACCCGGCGACGAGAGGAGGTTCAAGTGACCACGACGGTCGTTCCCCCCCGACGCGTCCTCGTCTACGGCGTGACCGGCTCCGGCAAGTCGACCGCCGCGGCCCGGATCGCCGCGCGCACCGGCCTGCCGCTGACCCTGGTCGACGAGCGCACCTGGCTGCCCGGCTGGGTCGCGGTCGCCGAGGAGGTCCAGCGCGAGACCTTCCGCGAGATCGCCGCAGGAGACCGGTGGGTGCTCGACTCGGCGTACGGCGGCTGGCTCGACGTCGTGCTCCCCCGCGCCGACCTGGTGGTGGGCCTCGACTACCCCCGGTGGCTCTCGTTGGGGCGGCTGCTGCGGCGCACGCTCGTGCGGATCGTCGACCGCCGGCCGGTCTGCGGTGGGAACATCGAGACCCTGGGTCAGCTGCTGAGCCGGGACTCGATCATCGTCTGGCACTTCGGCTCGTTCCGCCGCAAGCGGGAGCGGTTGCGGGCCTGGGCCGCCGACCCCGGTGGACCGAAGGTGCTGCTCTTCTCCCGGCCGCGCGACCTGGCGAGGTGGATCGACGGCCTGGAGACGTCGCCGGACGCGGAGCCGACGCAGGGGCCTCGGGCGGTGGCCGTCGTACGCCGCGGGGACGAGGTGCTCGTGATCAAGCGGCACTACCAGGGTCGCGACTACGCGGTGCTGCCCGGCGGCAGCGTCGAGCCGGGCGAGAGCTTCGAGGAGGCCGCGGTGCGCGAGCTGTGGGAGGAGACCACGCTGCGAGCGCGCGTGCAGCGCCAGCTGTACGCCGGCACGCACAACGGGCGGGAGGCCCGCTACTTCCTGATGGGGGACGTCGAGGGCACCCCCGAGCTGTCCGGCCCGGAGCTCGAGGCGCACAGCCCCGACAACAGCTTCGAGCTGGTGTGGGCCTGCGTCGGTGACCTCGAGAGCCTGGGCCTGCAACCGGAGCACCTGCGCGAGGACCTGCCGAGGCTGCTCGGGATCCCGCAAACCCTCTAGCGCCGGCGATCCCCGGGCTCGTAGCCCTGGTAGCGGTCGGCCGTGCACGTCAGCCGGTGCAGGCGCAGCTCGTCGCGCAGGGCGTACGGGATCGGCCGCCCGTTGGCGGCGAGGCTGTCGGCGTACGCCTCGAGTGCGGAGAGGAGGTCACCGCGTGCCGCGGCGAACGAGCCGCGCACGGGGAGGTGTCTTTGGCGGGTGACCGCGCCTCGGGCCTTCATGACCTGCCGCCACAGGAGCGCGGGCTCGCCGGCATCGGTGCCCAGCGGTTCACCCGGTGAGGGTGGCGACGGGAGTGGCCTCGGCATCGCGACAACCTTTCGGCGGGACCGGGAACCTCGGAGTCGAGGTGCCCACCCGACCTCCACAGTACGCGCCTTCGGGTGACACCCCGTGCGGGTAGGTTCGAGGACATCATCGACGGGAGGGGCGATCGTGCTCGAACTCAGCAAGGGCCAGGAGCTGGTGCTCGCCGGCGACGACGGGGCGCCGCTGACCCGGCTGCAGCTGGGGGTCGGCTGGGACAAGGCGCCGACGGCCGGCTTCATGGGCACCGGCGCACCCGAGATCGACCTGGACGCCTCGGCGGTGCAGTTCACGGGCGACCAGCTCTTCGACCTGGTCTTCTACAACAACCTGACGACCCGCGACGGCTCCGTCGTGCACCTCGGCGACAACCTCAGCGGCCGCGGCGAGGGTGACGACGAGGTCCTCACGGTCGACCTGACCAAGGTCTACCAGCGGGTCGACACGATCGTGCTGATCGTGACGAGCTACCACGGCCACAGCATGGAGTGGATCAACAACGCCTACTGCCGGCTGGTCGACGACCACGACGTCGAGGTCGCCCGCTTCACGCTCACCAGCGGGGTGCCCGAGACCGGCCTGGCGCTGGCCAAGCTGTTCCGCGACGGCGAGCAGTGGAAGCTGCGCGCGATCGGCGAGGGCATCCCGGTCAAGCTCGCCACCGAGTCCGTGGAGGCGCTGCGGCCGTTCCTCTGACCGGGTGTGTCCCTTTTGGTTGGGGCTGGTCGCGCAACGGTACGTGGGAGCGAGCGTTGACGGTCCGCTTCACGCCGCTGCGCGCGAAGCGGACCGGACGTTCGCACTGTTGGCTCGAATCGCAACCAAACGGGAGCACGGCTGCGTCTCAGAGCCGTGATCCCTCTTGCGTGGACATGTTCCCTTCTGCTTGTCACGTGCGTCAGCGCCGAAGGCTGCGACGATCACGAGGAGTACACACACCCTCAGATGTCGGCTTCGTACGTGTCCTCCCGAGAGCAGTCGAGCCCGTCGCATGTGGTCATATCCGCATCGCCCACCCCGGCTCGGCGAGCCACGAGGACTCAGGTTCAGCCGACGACCGGGCCCCCACGGCCATGCCGAGTGGACGACCTCGCCGTTCGCTTCCGACATGAGGGGGAAGGTGCCACGGGCCACCACGCCTCGTTGCTGGACTTCCGCAACGTCAGCAGGAGCCGCTGTTCCCTGTCGGGCTATCCACTCCGCGTCACACTTTCCGAGCCAGGACATCGACCGGTCACCGCCCGACGCGGGGGCTTCTTCGATGGTCCGCTTCTGCCCAGCAAGCCCCTGGTCCCGGGTGGTGTGACCACGTTGGTGATCGAGACCGACTCCTATTGCGATGCTCGTCCCACGGGCCTCGCCGGACCGTTCTACCACCGGGTGACCGTCACCTTGAGGGCTGGTGCCATGAGCACATCGACGCGGCACACGCGGGGCCTTTCCGTGGGTTGTGGCGCGTTCGCGTCGAAGTTCGGCCGCTGGCTCTGAGCCCGCTGCTGGAAGTCCTCACATCGACATGAGAGTGCGTGTGGACTTGCAGGGCTGGAGCGGGCCGGAGACATGGGACACACCCAATGCGAGCAGCTCGGGCTGGTCGGCGGGCGGTGCTCGGTGGGCCGGTTTCGGCGCACAGGTCGGGCTCGCGCACGCTTCTCCACAGCCGGGCTCCGGTCCGGCTGGACTGTCGGCGATCGGTGCTGGAATGGACCCATGACCACAACCGCCGAGCTCCCCACCGGGCTGGTGCATGCCGCGGTGTGGCCGGTGGCCGAGCACCCCGACGTCGAGCTCCTGCAGGGGATGCTCGAGTCGCTCGCGACCCTGGCCGGTGACCCCGGCCGCGAGTGGCCGGGCGCCGACGCACACCGGGTCGACCAGCTCGGTCTGCTGGAGCGCCTCAAGGGTGCGGCCGCCGCCGCGCAGGCGCGGGTGACGACGGCGTTCGGGGCATCACAGCTCACCGCGCAGGACCGATACGAGGTAGGACGTGCGCGGCGCGGGCGAGGCATCGCCGACCAGGTGGCGCTCGCGCGTGGCTGTCCCAGCTCGCAGGGGTTGCGACACGTCGGCTTCGCGCAGGCCATGACGGAGATGCCCCACACTCTCGGGCTGCTGACCCGTGGCGAGATCGGCGAGTGGCCGGCGACCCTGCTCGTCCAGGAGACCGCGATCCTCAGCCTCGAGGACCGCAAGACTGTCGACGAGCGGCTGTGCGCGATGTCTGTCGACACGACGACCGGCGAGGTCTGCCCGCCCCTGGTGCTGGACTGGACCCCGCGCCGCGTCCGCAACGCCGCCCGCGCACTCGCCTCCGAGCTCGATCCCGAGGCCGCGGTCAAGAGGGCAGGCAAGGCGACGCGTGATCGTCGGGTCACGATCCGGCCCGCGCCAGACACGATGACCTACGTGACCGGGCTGCTGCCGGTCGCCCAGGGTGTGGCCGCGTTCGCCAACCTCCGGGCCTCGGCCAAGGCGGTCAAGGCCTCGGGTGACGCGCGCACCGAGTCGCAGATCATGGCCGATCTGTTCGTCGAGCGGCTCACCGGCCAGGCCACTGCCTCGGCGGTCCCGGTCGAGATCGGTCTCGTGATGACTCCCGACACCCTGCTCGGCACCAGCGACCGGCCGGCCCGCACACCTGACGGGACCGTCGTGCCCGCGGGCTGCGCCCGCGACCTGGCTCGGCATCCCGACGCTCCTCGGTGGCTGCGCCGCATCTTCACCGACAAGCTCACCGGCGTGGTGACCCAGGTCGACCCCAGGCGCCGGCGGCTCACCCGCCACGACGGCCTCGTGGTCGACCTGCGCGACCAGACCTGCCGCCACCCGGGCTGCGAGAGCCCCATCGCCGACCACGACCACGTCCTCCGCCACGCCGACGACGGTCCCTCGACCCTGGCCAACGCGCAGGGCCTGTGCGAGGGCCACAACCTCGTCAAGGAGATGCCCGGCTGGCATGCCCGCGTCACCGATCCTCGCCCCGGCCACCACACGGTGGTCACGACGACCCCCACCGGCCACACCTACCGCTCGCAGGCACCTCCGGGCCTCCCGCCGCCGGTGTGAGCCGGCGCGATTTCAGCGCGGTCGCCGCCGGCGGATAGCGTTCCCGCATGGCCGACTCCCCCACCCGCAACCCGATCGGGACCCACGTCCAGGTCGGCAAGGGGTTGGCGACCGGCGCGCTCGAATCGGCACTGGACCTCGGCTGCGAGACCCTGCAGGTCTTCGTCGGCAACCCGCGCGGCTGGGCGCTCACGGCGGGCCGGCCGGCCGAGGACGCGGCGTTCCGCGAGGGCCTGGCCGCACGCGGCATGCGGGCGTTCATCCACGCGCCCTACCTCGTCAACCTCGGCTCCCCCACCCCGGCGACGTACGCCGCCTCGGTGGCCGTCGTGGCCCACAACCTGCGCCGGGCCGTCGAGATCGGCGCCGAGGGGGTCGTCGTGCACACCGGCTCGTTCGTCGACCCGGCCGGCGACCCCGACGAGAGCGCCGTGCGCCACGCGGCCGCGATGCGCCAGGTCCGCGAGGGCCTGCTCCCGATCCTCGAGACCCTCGACGGCGAGGACGCGCCGTGGCTGCTGCTCGAGCCCACCGCCGGGCAGGGTCGCTCGCTGTGTGCGGGTGTCGACGAACTCGACCCCTACCTCCGCGCCCTCGACCACCACCCCCGGGCCGGCATCTGCCTCGACACCTGCCACGTCTTCGCCGCCGGCGCCCCGCTCGACGAGGCCGGCGGCACCACGGCCACGGTGGACCGGATCGTCGAGATCGGCGGACCCGGCCGGCTCCGGCTGGTCCACGCCAACGACTCGATGGACGTGCGGGGCGCCTTCAAGGACCGCCACCAGCGCATCGGCGAGGGGCACATCGGCACCGACGCGTTCGTCGAGCTCTTCGCCCATCCCGCCACCGAGGGCGTGCCGTTCATCCTCGAGACTCCCGGCTCCCGCGACCCCGGCAACCCCGACATCCCCCTGCTCAAGCACCTCCGCGAAGCCGCGCACGCGTGAGCGAGTCCCGCCGTACGACGTTGCTCGCGACGTCTGCCCTCCTCGCCATGACGGCCTGCTGGGGCAGCACGTTCTTCCTCATCCACGACCTCCTCGACCGGATGCCGACCCTCGACTTCCTCGCGGTCCGCTTCACGATGGCGAGCGTCGTGCTGGTGCTGGTCGCACCGAAGGCGATCGGCCGGCTGTCGGCGCAGTCGCGGCGCCGCGCGGTGGCTCTCGGCCTGCTCTACGGCGTGGCCCAGATCCTGCAGACCGCCGGCCTCGCGCACACGGCGGCGAGCATCTCGGGCTTCATCACCGGGATGTACGTCGTCGCGACACCCCTGTTCGCCGCGCTGCTGCTCCGCACCCGGATCACCTGGATGACCTGGGCGGCGGTCGGGCTGGCGACCGCGGGGCTCGGGGTGCTGACCCTCGACGGACTCTCGCTCGGCTACGGCGAGGCGATCACGCTCGTGGCGGCCATGCTCTACGCCCTGCACATCGTCGGCCTCGGCGCCTGGGCGAACAGCCGCGAGGCCCTCGGCATGTCGATCGTCCAGATCATCGTGATCGCGGTGGTCTGCCTGGTCGCGACCGCCCCCGACGGCGTCGCCCTCCCCGCGACCACCGGCGACTGGCTCTCGGTGGCCTACATGGCGGTGTTCGCCGGCGCCGCCGCCCTGGTCGGCCAGACCTGGGCGCAGTCCCACCTCTCCCCGACCCGCGCCGCCATCATCATGAGCATGGAGCCGGTCTTCGCGGCCTTCTTCGCGGTGCTGCTCGGCGGGGAGCCGACGACGACCCGGATGCTGACGGGTGGGCTGATGGTGCTCGCGGCGATGCTGGTCGTCGAGCTGCTCCCGCGGCGCAAGGTGGAGGCCGAGGTCCAGCACATCGCGGTGTGACGAGCGTTCGCCTACTCTGACGGAGGTCAGCAGCGGCCACCCGCGAGGAGAGTCGATGGAGAGCTGCGCGAGCTGCGGTCACGCACTCGGTGTGGGTCGCTTCTGCACCAACTGCGGCCACCCCGTCGGCACGCCCGCCACCGACGACGACTGGCGCACCGGGACCGCCGAGCGGCCCGCGGTCGAGCCGTACGACGCTCCGCCCACGCCCGTGGCTCCCCCGCCGGCACCACGCGAGACGACGCGCAGCGCGCACCGTCAGCACCGCGACCGCCGGCCGCTGCTGCCCTGGGTCGCGGGCTTCGCCGCCCTGGCCCTGGTCGCGGCACTGGGCGGCTGGCTGCTCGCCGGCGGCGACGACGCGGACGAGCAGGCTGTCGACCCCACGACGTCCGGGCCGGCGAGCCGCACCCCCACGCCGACCCCCTCCGACACACCCAGCCCCACGCCGACCAGGACCACCGCCACCCCGGCTCCCGGCAGGCCCGAGGACGTCGCCCGCCTGGCCACCGCGACCGTGCCCGCGACCGCGCCGCCCAACGAGGACGTGAGCGGCAACCTGGTCCGCTACGAGGCCCGCAACATGCTCGACGGCGTCCCGGAGACCTGCTGGCGGATGCCCGGTGACGGCAGCGGCACGGAGATCACCTTCGAGCTCGACTCCCCCACCCGCCTGACCGAGGTGGGACTGGTCAACGGCTATGCCAAGACCGCGCGCGACGGCGGCGGCAGGCCGCTCGACTGGTACCACGGCAACCGGCGGGTGCTCCAGGTCGAGTGGGTCCTCGACGACGGTACGGCGATCCCGCAGACGCTCGACGACACCCGCGAGCTGCAGGTCGTCGAGATCGACCCGGTGACGACGTCGACCGTGCGGCTGCGACTGGTCTCGGTGTCGGCGCCCGGCACCGGGCCCGCGGCGCGCAACTACACGCCGATCAGCGACGTCAGCCTGGTCGGCTCACCCGGCTCACCCGGCTGACAGGATCGACCCGTGCTCGACGCCCTCTCACCGGCCCGGCGCCGGTTCGTCCTCCTCCTCGTCGCCCTGGGCGTCCTGGTGCTGGTCGCGGTCGTCGCGGTCGTGGTCATCCGAGGCCGCGACGAGCCGGTCACCCCGGTCTCCCAGGACGTCGAGGGACCGGTCCTGCTGGTCCCGGGCTACGGGGGCGACACCACGGCTCTGGAGGTCCTCGCGCAGGCGTTGCGCGACGCAGGCCGCGAGACCGTCCTGGTCCGTCCGCCGGGAGGAGGCACCGGTGACCTGCGCGAGCAGGCGGCCGCGCTCGGCCGGGCGGCCGAGCGGGCGATGGCCGTCAGCGGCGCGCCGTCGGTCGACGTCGTGGGCTACTCGGCCGGGGGCGTGGTCGTGCGGCTCTGGGTCGCCGAGGGCGGTGGTGGCAACGTGGCCCGGCGGGTGGTCACCCTCGCCTCCCCGCACCACGGCACGGATCTGGCGAGCCTGGCCGGCGACCTCGCCCCGGACGCCTGCCCGGAGGCCTGTCGGCAGCTCGCGACCGACAGCGACCTGCTCCGCGAGCTCAACAGGGGTGACGAGAGCCCGCCCGGCCCGATCTGGGTGTCGCTCTGGACGACCGATGACAAGACCGTGGTGCCCCCGGACTCCGGCGAGCTGGACGGCGCCGTGAGCTTCTCCCTGCAGTCCGTGTGCCCCGGCCAGAGCGCTGCGCACGGCGACGTGCCGCGGATCCCGTCGGTCGTCGCGATCACGGTCTTCGAGCTCGACACCGCCGACCCCCGGGTCCCGGGGCACGACGTCTGCGCGGCCACCGGCCTCAGTCGGTGATGTCCTTCGTCGTGAAGTTCGCCCACCCGGCGGCGAGGAACACGACCACATAGACCAGCTGCAGCAGCACGCCGCGCACGACGTCGCGCCACAGGATCGGGTCGCGGAACAGGTCGACGAAGGCCAGCCAGTAGCGCGTCGGCAGCCACGGCTGGAGCGCGTTCGCGGCGTCGAGGGTCAGCAGGATCGTCGAGGCGATGAGGACCGCCAGCGTGCCGAGGGCGGCGCCGAGGGGCGACTCGGAGACCGTCGACAGGAAGAGCGCGATCGCGGCGACGCCCAGCATGCAGAGCATCGCGTAGGCCAGCGCCAGCAGGGTGCGGAGCAGCAGCTCCTGCGTCGAGAGCGACGTGCCCGAGATGCTCGTCGACCCCGTGGTCACGTCTCCCTTGCCCAGCAGCAGGGTCCCCACGACGTACGCCGTCGCCGCGACCACCAGGACGGTCAGCACGACGAACGACATCACGCTCACGAGCTTGGCCACGAGCAGCCGGGTCCGTCCGACCGGCCGGATCAGCATGTAGCGCAGGGTGCCGGCCTGGGACTCGCCCGCGATGGCCTCGCCGGCGGTGATCGCCACCGCGATCGGCAGGAACAGCGGCAGCACGATGGCCAGCGCCGCGAGCGGGAAGAGGGTGCCGTCCGTGAGCACCGCCGACAGGAAGGCCGGCCCCTGGCCCGGACGCGGGCCGAGGTCGGTGATCGCGAGCAGCACCGCGACCAGGGTCGGCAGCGCGTCGATGAGCAGGATCGTCGTCCAGGTGCGGCGGCTGCGGACCATCTTGCGGAGCTCGACGAGGATCACCGGCCCACCGCCGGGGCCGAGAACGTGTCGGAGCCGGAGCTGGTGGCGGCGAGGACGACGTCTTCGAGCGTGCGCCGTTCGGCGCTCAGCGACGCGACCCGGACCCCGCCGCCGACGAGGAGGGCGTTGAGCGCCGCCGCGTCGGGCACCCGGACGAGCAGCCGCTCGCCCTCCTGGTGCTCGACCTGCCCGTCGAGCAGCGCGCGGGCCCGGTCGGCGTCCGGCGTGTGCACGACCACCCGGCCGGTGGGCTGCTGGAGCACGTCGAGCTGCTCCTGCACGACCAACCTGCCCCGGTCGAGGACTCCGACCCGGGTGCACATCTGCTCGATCTCGGCGAGCAGGTGGCTGGAGAGGAAGACGGTGGTGCCCGCGGCGTTGAGCTCGAGCAGCAGGCCCCGGATCTCGCGGATCCCCTGCGGGTCGAGGCCGTTCGTGGGCTCGTCGAGGACCAGCAGCCGGGGGCGCCGCAGCAGCGCGTTGGCCAGGCCGAGACGCTGCCGCATGCCCAGCGAGTAGGCGTGCACCGGCCGGGAGTCGACCCCACCGAGGCCGACCCGGGCGAGCGCGTCGTCGACCCGCCCGGCCCGGGTGGCGCGGCGCGCCCCCTGGCCCATGGCGTCGAAGAGCGCGAGGTTGGCACGCCCGGAGAGGTGGGCGTACGCCGCGGGGCCCTCGACGAGCGCGCCCACCTCCGGCAGCACCTGCCGGGCCCCGGACGGCATCGCCCGCCCCATCACCTCGATGGAGCCCGAGGTGGCGAGCACGAGGCCCAGCAGCATCCGCACGGTGGTGGTCTTGCCCGAGCCGTTGGCGCCGAGGAAGCCGTAGACGTCGCCCTCGCGCACGTCGAGGTCGAGGTCGTCGACGGCGGTGATCCGCCCGTAGCGCTTGGTCAGCGAGGAGGTCCGGATCACCGGTCCACCCGCAGTCGGGTCAGGGAGTGGCGGATGTGCGCGTCCGGTACCGGGCGTACGCCGGTCGCGAGGTCGCGGGCGGCCGCGAGCAGGGTCTCCTGGGTCACCGTGCCGACGACCAGCCAGCCGCCGTCGTCGCCCGCGCCCGTGAGCAGCACACCGAGGGGACCGACGCTGAGCAGTGACCCCGCCCGCGCGGTCCTGACCCCCACCGTGGTCAGCAGCTGCTCACGCAGGGGTCCGGCCTCGCGTCCGCGCATCGGGAGCGCGAGGATCCGGGTCACGCCGGAGCCGTAGACCCCCACCGCCCGGTCGGCGGACGGAGACTTGGCCAGGCCCGCGAGGGTGTCCGGTGGGACGACCGGGGCGTACTGGTTGGCCGCGTCGGCGATGTCGAGGACGTTGTCGTAGGACACCTCCGCGCCGGCGGGGGGCGAGAAGTCCACGGTCGCCGGATCGGGATCGGCGGCGGAGAAGTCGCGGAAGGCGGAGGTGAGTGCCGGCCCGGCCGCGGGATCGCCGTACACCTCCACCCGCAGGGGGATGCCGGTCTCCCGGTCGGCCCAGAGGTCGACGTGGTCGATGCTCGACTGGGGTGCCGCCGGCCGGAGCCGCAGGCCGAGCGCGTCGCGGCCCGCCACCCGGCGGGCGTCCAGCCGGGTCAGCTCGCTCTCGTCGACGTCCTGGAGCAGCCGGTCGGCGAGCGCGGGCGGGAGGAGGTCGGCGGTGCGCGGCAGCCGGATGTCGGGGTCGGCCGAGCGCCTGGCCTCGTTCTGCTCGTAGCTCCACTCCGTGGTGAGCGTGCCGCGCTGCACGAGATCGGTCTCGCCGCTCACGAGCAGCTTGTCCACGCGCCAGCGGTGGTCGGCCGCCCACCAGACCCGCATCCGGGTCTGCTCGCCGAGCAGCGCACCGATGTCGGTGAACCGGTCGGCCACCGGGAGCTCGAGCGCCCCCCGGGACTCGACGTACCCGGAGTAGGGGTGGTCACCCGACGCGCGGATCCGTGCCAGCAGGTCGGCGGCGGAGACCCGCTCGTCGTGGGCCGGGATCGCCCGGACACCGATGGGCACGGCGGCGACCAGCAGCACCAGCAGCGCGACGGCGCACCACCGGTTGAAACTCGTCATACCGCACACTACGTCGGCGATCCTGACCCGGTTCGACGCTCAGGCCAGCCTGGCGAGCACCTCGGCAGCCTTGGTGGCGTCGTCGCGCGTGACGTCGAGATGGGTCACCAGGCGCACCGTCCGCGGGCCGACGGGGGCGAGCAGGACGCCTTCCTCGCGGGCGGCGGCGACGAAGTCGGCCGCGTCGGAGCGCGGCACCACCACGATGTTGGTGTCGACGGTCTCCGGGTCGACCCCGCAGGCCTCGGCCAGCAGCCGGGCATGGGCGTGATCGTCGGCGAGCCGCTCGAGGTGGTGGTCGAGGGCGTGCAGGCCGGCCGCGGCGAGGATGCCCACCTGCCGCATGCCGCCCCCCATCCGCTTGCGCCAGATCCGGGCCTCGGCGACGGCGTCGGCGCTACCCACGAGGAGCGACCCGACGGGAGCGCCCAGCCCCTTGGAGAGGCAGACCGCCATCACGTCGGCGACCGCGCCGTACTCGGCCAGTGGCACGCCGGTGGCGACGTGGGCGTTCCAGATCCGGGCACCGTCCATGTGCACGCGAGCCCCCACCGCGGTCGCGAACTCGCGCAGGTCCCGCAGGTCCTCGATCGGGAGGACCGCACCCCCGGCGAAGTTGTGCGTGTTCTCGACCGAGATCGCGGCGGTCGCCACGAAGAAGGGGCCCATGTCCGGTGCGAACAGGGTCTCGAGGACGGGCAGGTCGACCTGGCCGCGCGGGTGGATCCAGGTGCGCATGGTGATGCCGGAGTAGGCGCCGTGCGCCCCCAGCTCGGCGCGCGCGATGTGCGCGCTCGCCTCGCAGAGCACCTCCTGGCCCGGTGCGACCAGCGAGCGTACGGCGAGCACGTTGGCCATCGAGCCGGTGGGGGTGAAGAGCGCCGCCTCGTGACCGAGCAGGCCCGCGACCCGCTCCTCGAGGCGCCGGACCGTGGGGTCCTCGCCGTAGACGTCGTCGCCGACCTCGGCGCGCGCCATCGTGCGGCGCATCTCCTCCGTCGGGCGGGTGAGGGTGTCGCTGCGGAGATCGATCACGTGATCGCCACGGCCCGGACCGGGGACCAGCCCGAGCTCTTGTCGTTGGCGGTGTTGTCGGTGCGCGCGCGCACCTGGTAGGTCCCGGAGCGGGCCGGGTTGAACTTGGCCGTGGCCTTGGTGGTGTCGTTGCGCAGGGACTTCCACGACGAGGTGCCCGAGAGCCGCACCTGCACGTCGAAGCTGCGGCCGGCGCCGGCCGTGCCGGTCGACCACCGCAGCGTCCAGCCGCCGGACGAGGAGCCGGTGGCGGTGAGCGGCACCCTCACGGTGCCGTGCATGGACGGGTGGATGCTGCAGTGGTAGCCGTAGCTGCCCGACGACGAGAAGGCGCGCGCGAAGCTCTGCCCGGACGACTTCGGGCCGCTGTTCCAGAAGCCCTGGTTCGAGGTCGTGGTGTGGGCCGTCGCGTCCGCGAAGTCCCAGGTCACGGTGCCACCGAGGGTGACGGTGACGGTCCCCGGGGTGAACGTCATGTTCGCGACCGTGACGGTCGCGTCGGTGGCGGCGGCGGGGCTTGAAGGCAGCACCACCACCACCACCAGCGCCAGAGTGGCGAGGATGCGGGAGATCATCCTCGAAGGGTAGCCCCGTGGGGCCGTGTCTCGACCCGGGTTTCGACCCGTCAGGCCTTGCGCAGCATCTCGGCGTCGAGGAAGGCCTGCTCGTGGGTCTGCTCCCTGTTCAGCCGGGGGTCTCAGACCGACTCGTAGCG
>JAOPXF010000176.1 GCA_025965295.1 Nocardioides sp. | reverse complement strand
GGCGCCGGCATCGGCGCCGCCCTCGACCGGCTCCTGGGCGACGACGCCCGCGCCGTCGAGCTGCTCGGCGGCGTGGTGAGCGCCGACGTGCTCGCCCGCCTCGACGCGGCGGCCGGCACGGGCGAGGTGCTGGTCGCCTCCCGCGAGGTCACCCACCCGTCGTACGCCGACGCGACGGTGCGCACGCCCACGCTGATCGGGCTCACGTCCGCGGACTCCGACGTCTACGAGTCGGAGTGCTTCGGACCGGTGGCCTACCTGATCTCGACGAGCGGCACGCAGGAGTCGATCGACCTGTTCCGCGACACCGTGCAGCGGCACGGGGCGATGACGGCGGCGGTCTACTCGACGTCGCCGGAGGTGATCGCGCAGATGCAGGACGCCGCCCTCGACGCCGGTGTCGCGCTCTCGGAGAACCTCCTCGGCGCGGTCTTCGTCAACCAGTCCGCCGCGTTCTCCGACTTCCACGGCACCGGCGCCAACCCGGCCGCCAACGCGTCGTACACCGACGGCGCGTACGTCGCCTCGCGGTTCCGGGTCGTGCAGTCGCGCCGGCATGTGTGAGGTCTCGGGGTGGGGCTGCTTCGTCCGCTTCACCATGTGATGCAGGTGAAGCACCACTTCTCAGGGCGAATTCACGATGAGAAGTGACGCTCCAACACCTTCTCTTGATGAACCAACCCCCCACCGATGACTAACCGGATCTGGCTCGGTCTGTCGTATTCGTAGCTCGCCGTTCGTGGCAGGGGTGAGACCCCGACCACCGAGGAGAAGACGATGACCGACCACCGCAGCCGCTGGCTGGCCCTCTACGTGCTGTGCCTGGGCGACCTGATGATCGTGCTCGACTCGAGCATCGTGAACGTCGCCCTGCCGTCCATCCAGTCCGACCTGGGCTTCAGCCAGTCGGCGCTGGCGTGGGTGGTGAACGCCTACCTGCTGACGTTCGGCGGCTTCCTGTTGCTGTCCGGCCGGCTCGGCGACCTGCTCGGCAACAAGCGGGTCTTCCAGACCGGCGTGGTGTCGTTCACGGTCGCGTCCATCGCCTGCGGCCTGGCCCCGAGCTCGGGGCTGCTGGTCGCCGGCCGGGCGATCCAGGGCCTCGGCGGCGCCGCGGTGTCCGCGGTCGCCCTCGCCCTGATCATGGGCCTCTTCTCCGACCCGGCCGAGCGCGCCAAGGCGATGGGCTTCTTCGGCTTCGTGATGTCGGGCGGCGGCGCCGTCGGTGTCCTGCTCGGCGGCGTGCTGACCGGGCTCTTCTCGTGGCACTGGATCTTCCTCGTGAACGTCCCGGTCGGGATCGGCGTCTGGATCGCCGCCCGTCGCGTGCTGCCCGCCGACGAGGCGGCCCCGCAGGCCGCCCGGCTCGACGTGCCCGGAGCGGTGCTGGTGACCTCGGCGCTGATGCTCTCGGTCTACGGGATCGTCGGCGGCAACGAGGCCGGCTGGACGTCGGCCCGGACCGGCGTGTTGCTCGGCGCCAGCGTCCTGCTGCTCGCCGTCTTCGTGGCCTGGGAGGCCCGCGTCGACCAGCCGCTGGTGCCGCTGCGCCTGTTCTCGCTGCGCAACGTGGCGATCTCGCAGGTCGTCGGCGTGCTGTGGGCCGCGGCGATGTTCGCGTGGTTCTTCCTGGCCGCGCTCTACCTCCAGCAGGTGCTCGGTTACTCCGCGCTCGAGGTCGGGCTGGCGTTCGTGCCGACCAGCGTGGTGATGGCCTTCTGCTCGCTGCGCGTCTCCGACCGGCTGGTGATGCGGTTCGGGATCCGGAGGCCGCTCGCGGCCGGCCTGCTCCTGGCTGCGGCCAGCCTGGCGCTCTTCTCCCGGGCCCCCGTCGACGGCAGCTTCGTCACCGACGTGCTCCCCTCGATGCTGCTGCTGGGCGTGGGTGCGGGCATCGCCTTCAACCCGGTGCTGCTCGCGGCCATGGGCGACGTCGAGCCGCACGAGGCAGGCCTCGCGTCGGGGGTCGTGAACACCTCGTTCATGATGGGCGGCGCGCTCGGGCTGGCGGTGCTGGTCGCGCTCTCGGAGTCGCGTACGACGAGCCTGCTGGCCGACGGGTCCGGCCCGGTCGAGGCGCTGAACGGCGGCTTCCGGGCGGCGTTCGCGGTGGGTGCGGTCTTCGCCCTGCTGGCCGCCGTGGTCGGCGGCACCCTGCTCCGGCCGAAGCCGATGGCGATGCCCGAGACCGACGCGGAGCCGATGGTCGCGGACGCCTGCCCCGACCCGGTCTGAGGGTGACGGCGGGCACGCCGTTAGCGTGACCGGCGTGACGAGTCTCCTGATCCGCGATGCCCGCCTCGTCCCCCTCGCCGAGGGTGACGCGGTCCCCGACCACCCGGTCGACGTCCTCGTCCTGGACGGCACCGTGAGCGCCGTCGGCCCGGCCCTGGATCGGCCGGACGGGGTCGAGGAGGTGTCGGCCGGAGGACGCTGGCTGGCGCCCGGGCTCTGGGACCAGCACGTGCATCTGGCCCAGTGGACGCTCGCGTCCCAGCGGCTCGACCTGGCGGCCGCCCGCTCGCCCGAGGACGTCACCCGCCAGGTGGCCGAGCGGGTCGCCGAGTACCCCGACCTGCCCGTCATCGGCTGGGGCCACCGCTCGGGTGGCTGGGACCGCGACGTGACGGTCTCCGAGCTCGACGCGGTCTCGGGCGACACGGCCGTGGTCCTGATCAGCGGCGACGGGCACCACGCCTGGCTCAACACGACCGCGCTCATGCACCTGGCGATGCCGGTGCGCGACTCGGTGGTGCGCGAGGCCGAGTGGTTCGCGGCGTACGCCCGGCTGAGCACGCTGGTCGGCGACGACGGCACCTCGCCCGAGGCCTACCGCCGCACGCTCGACCACGCGGCGTCGATGGGCATCGTCGGCATCGTCGACTTCGAGTTCAGCGGCGGGGTGAAGGAGTGGGCGGCGCGCTGGGCGGCGGGTGCGGACGTCCTGCGGATCCGGATGGCGACGTACGCCGACACCCTCGAGGACGTCATCGAGCTCGGGCTCCGCACCGGCGACCCGCTCCCGGGCTGCGACGACCGGGCCACGATGGGCCCGCTCAAGATCATCTCCGACGGCTCTCTCAACACCCGGACCGCGTGGTGCTGTCAGCCGTACGCCGACGCGCACCGGCTGGAGTACCCCTGCGGCCAGGCCAACCTCGACGGCGGCGAGCTGCGCGGCCTGCTCGCCCGCGCCCACGGGGCGGGGCTCGAGGTGGCCACCCACGCGATCGGCGACGCGGCGGTCGCCGAGGCGCTGGCGGCGTACGGCGAGACCGGAGCGCGCGGCTCGGTCGAGCACGCGCAGCTCGTGAACCGCGACGACGTCCGCCGGATGGCCGAGCTGGGCATCCGGGGCAGCATCCAGCCCGCCCACCTGCTCGACGACCGCGACCTGACCGAGAAGATCTGGCCGGGCCGGGCCGAGCGCTGCTTCGCGTTCCGGTGGATGCTCGACGACGGTGTCGAGCTGGCCCTCGGCTCCGACGCGCCCGTGTCGCCGCTCGACCCGTGGCTGGCGATCGCGGCCGCCGTGCACCGCAGTGCCGACGATCGCGAGCCCTGGCACGCCGAGCAGACGATGACGCCGCGCGAGGCGCTCGCCGCCTCGGTCGACGGCCAGCCGACGGTGGGCGTGGGCTCGCGCGGCGACCTGGTGCTGCTCGACCGCGACCCGCTCGCCGGCTTCGACCCCGGCGCCGACACCGCCGCGGTCGGCGAGGCGCTGCGCACGATGACCGTGGCCCTCACCGTGGTCGGCGGTCGGGTCGTCCACTCGGCGCTCTGACCCCAGCGTCAGTCGGTGAAGGCCTTCACGAGCCCGGCCAGCTCGGGGGTGGCCTCGGCCTCGGCGATGGCCGACTCGAGAGCGGCGTCGTGCGCGGGCCGGGCCCTGGCGAGCTCGCGTCGCCCGGCGGGGGTCAGCTCGGTGTAGATCCCGCGCCGGTCGTCGGCGCAGAGGATCCGGGTCAGCAGGCCGCGGTCCTCGAGCCGGTTGACCAGCCGGGTCGAGGCGCTGGGGGAGAGGCCGGCCGCGCGGGCGAGCTGCGCCATCCGCAGGTGCCAGCCGTCCTGGCGCGAGAGCGCGTCCATCACCGTGAACTCCACGACCGACAGGCCGTGGCCGTCCTGGAGCGCCTTCTCGAGGCGGCTCTCGATGAGCTGGTGCAGCGCCGCCATCCGGCGCCATCCCTGAGCGCGGACCTCGACGGCCTGGTCGCTGATTCCCACATTCGTCTCCTGCGTGCCGGTGTCGAGCGCCCACTCTACCAGCGATTTGCAATAGACGGCGTCTGCAACTAACGTCGGTGACACTTGATTGCACACGCGGGATATCGTCTCGCACACGATGTGGAGGCGCCCCATGAAGCCCGGACTGCTCGCCCTCGCCGTCGGCGGGTTCGGCATCGGCTTGACCGAGTTCGTCATCGCCGGCCTGCTCCCGGAGGTGGCCGCCGACTTCGCGGTCTCCGAGGCCTCGGCCGGCTGGCTGATCTCGGGCTACGCGCTCAGCGTCGCCGTCGGCGCCATCGGCCTCACCGCGGGCGTGACCCGGCTGCCCCGCAAGCAGGTCCTGCTCGGCCTGATGGTGCTGTTCATCGTCGGCAACCTGCTCTCCGCCGTCGCCGCGACGTACGGCGTGATGCTGGCCGGCCGGATCGTCGCCGCCCTCTGCCACGGCGCGTTCTTCGGCATCGGCTCGGTCGTGGCCGCAGACCTGGTCGCGCCGGACAAGAAGGCGGGCGCGATCGCGCTGATGTTCGGTGGCCTGACGGTCGCCAACGTGCTCGGCGTGCCGATGGGCACGCTGCTGGGTCAGCAGCTCGGGTGGCGCTCGACGTTCTGGGCCATCACGGTGATCGGCGTACTCGCCTTCCTCGCCATCGCCGCACTCGTCCCGGCGCGACCCGACCACGAGGACGCGACGCCGGGCAACCTGCGCCACGAGCTGACGGCCTTCCGGCACCCGCAGGTCTGGCTGTCGCTGGCGATGACCGTCCTCGGCTTCGGCGGCATGTTCGGCGCCTTCACCTACATCGCGTACACGCTCACCGAGGTCACCGGCTTCGCGGGTGGCGCGGTGCCGTGGCTGCTCGTGCTCTTCGGCGCCGGGCTCTTCGCCGGCAACGCGCTCGGCGGGCGCGCCGCCAACGTGTCGGTGCCGCGCACCCTCCTTGTCGTCCTCGCCGCGCTGACCGCGGTCATGGTCTTCTTCGCGCTCACCGCCGGCTCCCAGGTCGCGACCGTGGTCTCGCTGGTGCTGATGGGCGGCTTCGGCTTCGCCACCGTGCCGGGCCTGCAGATGCGGATCATGACGTACGCCGGGGAGGCGCCCACGCTCGCCAGTGGCGCCAACATCGCGGCCTTCAACGTCGGCAACGCGCTCGGCGCCTGGCTGGGCGGCCTCACGATCGCGGCCGGGCTGGGCTTCACCTCGCCGCTGTGGGTCGGCGCCGGGCTGGCCCTCGCCGCGCTGGTCGTCCTGGTCCTCGCCGACTGGGCGGCGGCCCGCCCGGCCACGCGGCCGGTCGGGGTCGCCGCCTGACCCCCGGGGTTTGGTCACCAACCGCAACATTTCGGGGCAGAAACATGCGGTTGGGGACCAAACCGCACACCCACCGACCGCCGCCGCGGCGCCGGTCGGGCAGTGAGCGGGCTCAGAGCTGGTCGAGCACCAGGTCGGCGACGGCCCGCTGCTCGGCCGCGAACGGGTGGAAGGCCAGCGCCCGGCTCACGTCGGTGGCCATGCCGTTGACCCACGGGTCGGCCGAGCAGATGTCGTGCCCGGCGCTCGCGCGGAAGACGTCGACGTACGCGTCTGCGCCACGCGCCCCGCGTTCCACCGCGTCCGCGAGCCCCTGGTTGATCCGCCGCGCGTAGGCGTAGTCACCGGTGGCGAGCGCGAGCAGCTGGGGGCAGGTGCCCTTCGGCGGCAGGATCTGCGGGTAGCCAACGACGACGACGGTCGCGTGCGGAGCGCGCTCCCGGATCTCCGCGACGACGGCGGCGACGTGCGCCTGGATCCCGCGCAGGTCCTGGGTGAGCCGGTCCTGGCCGCCGTTGCTCAGCTGGCGCTCGCACGGGTTGCCGGTCGGGTCGCTGCTCCGCAGCTGCGGGCACACGCCGACGAGGGTGCCGAAGAGGTCGAAGTCGTTGCCGCCGATGCCCAGCGTCACCAGGTCGGTGTCCTTCGTCAGCGCGTCGAGCTGGGCCGGCTGTTCCTGGTCGCCGGTCCGCTGCACACCGGTCATCGAGGCGGTGTCCGCGCCGCTGCAGCTGACGTCGTACAGCCGGGTGCCGGGCATCGCCGCGGCCACCAGCGCCGGGTAGTTGTTGGACGAGCGCAGGCAGCCGTTGGACGTGTCCGTGTCCGGCACCAGCGGCGCCGCCGTGTAGGAGTCGCCCAGGGCGACGTACGTCGGGTATCGCGAGGTGGCCTCCGCCGTCGGTGTCCCGGACGGCGTCGTCGTCGGTGTCGGGACCGGCGTCGCCCCGGCGGCCGAGGTGTCGTCGCCGGAGCAGCCCGCGGCGCCGAGCGCCAGCACGAGCAGGGCGGCCACGCCGACCACGCGTCGGGGTACTCCCTCGGTGGTCGAGCCACCCCCCTCGGTGGTCGAGCTTGTCGAGACCATGCGACGACGCTACGGGGACGTCCCCAGCCCCCCGGTGCGCGGCGGGCCGTCACGGGGTAGGACTGAGGCATGAGCGAGGAGACCCCCGGGCCGGCGTTGTCGATGGGCATGCCCCACGACGAGTCCTCCGGCGGCGACTCGCTGGTCACCGTGATCGTGGCCCTGGCGGCCAACGGGCTGCTCGCCGTGGCCAAGTCCGTGGCGGCGGTCCTCACCGGGTCGGCCTCGATGGTGGCCGAGGCGGCGCACTCCTGGGCGGACACCGGCAACGAGGTCTTCCTGCTGGTGGCCGAGCGGCGTGGCGACCGGCCGCGCGACGACGAGCATCCCCGCGGCTACGGGCGGGCGACGTACATCTGGTCGCTGGTGGCGGCCTTCGGGCTCTTCTCCGCGGGCGCGGTGGTGTCCGTGTGGCACGGGGTCAGCGCGCTCTTCGGCGAGCCCGAGGAGGTGAGCTACACGATCAACTACGTCGTGCTGGCGGTGGCGTTCGTGCTGGAGGGGGTCTCGTTCCTGCAGGCCTCCCGCCAGGTCCAGGGGGCGGCCCAGCTGTGGGGGCTGCGTCCGCTCCACTTCGTGACCCGTACGTCGAACGCCACGCTGCGGGCGGTCTTCTTCGAGGACTTCTCGGCGCTGGTCGGCCTGGTGATCGCGGGCGCCGGCATCGCCCTGCACCAGCTCACCGGCCGGGCCGTCTTCGATGCGGCCGGGTCGATCGCGGTGGGCGTGCTGCTGGCCTTCGTGGCGGTATTCCTGATGCGCCGCAACATGGACTACCTCATGGGCCAGGCGCTCGACCCGGGGCTGCGGGCGCAGGTCCTGTCCAGCCTGCTGGCGATCGAGGAGATCGACCGGGTGACCTACCTGCACGCCGAGTTCGTCGGCCCGAGCAGGCTCTTCGTCGTGGCCGCGGTCGACCTCACCGGCGACGACACCGAGCGCGACCTGGCGGTGCGGTTGCGCGCGGTGGAGGCCCGGCTCGAGCGCGACGAGCTGGTCGAGGACGCGATCCTCACGCTGTCGCTGCCCGACGAGCCCGCACTGGAGCCCTGAGGCCTACGCCGGCCCCGGCTCGGCGCCCAGCGCGACCGTGAGCGCCAGCACGGTCGCCGGGTCGTCGAGACGCTCGCCGTACAGCTCGCGCAGCTGGCCCATCCGGTAGCGCACGGTCTGCGCATGCACGAACAGGTCGGCAGCCACGTCGTCGCGCCGCCCCTGGTGCAGCAGCCAGGACCGCAGGGTGGCGGCCAGCTTGTCGGCGGTGCCGGGACGCAGGTCGGCGAGCGGGGCGAGCACCTGGGCCCGGAGGTCGGCGAGCGCGTCCGGGTCGGCCCGCAGGACGAGCTGGGCCAGGTGCGCCTCGGTGTCGTCGGTGAGCCCGAGGGCCCGCGCCCGCAGGGCCCGGTCGAAGGACGCCCGAACCTCCAGCCACGGGCGGGGCGGGCCGGCGATCGCGCCGCGGTCCTCGAGCGTGCGGAGCAGGGCGCCCCGGCCCGCACCGTGGGCGTCGGGCACCAGCAGCAGCGCACCCTCGTCGAGGTCGGGCAGGTCCACGGCCTGCAGGGTGGCCGGCGGCAGCGAGGTGAGCAGCGGCCGCACCTGCGACTCCGGCACGAGCACGGCCGTGAGCGTGGCCGGCGGCTCCCAGCCGGCCTGCTCGACGGCCGCGTGGACCGTCCCGAGCGAGGAGCCGCTGAGCAGGTGTCGCGCCACCCGCTCCAGCAGCCGCTGGCGCACCCGGCCGGTCGTGGCGAGCTCGTCGGTGTGACCGGCGACGCTCGCCGCCGAGAGCTCGTCGATGTAGGCGAAGACCAGCTCCGCGAACGGCACCAGGGTCTCGGCGTCGACGCCGCTGCGCACCGCGGTCGTCGACATCTCGCGCCAGGCGACCCGGGCGCCGATCCGGTACGCCGCGAGCAGGGCCTCCGTCGTCCGTCCGCTGCGGGCCTCGCCGCGGCCGAGCTGGTAGGCGCCCTCGACGGCCGGCGCGGTCGGGGTCCGGGGGTCCTGGCCCGGGCGGCCGCTGGCCAGCGAGAGGAAGCCGCCGAGCGCGATCTGCACGGCGTTGCGGATGTTCTCGCCCATGGGGCCGGTGAGCGCGCCGGTGTACCCCGGCACCTCCTCGATGATGGCGGTGACCGTCTCCTCCGCGACCTGGGGCAGCAGCGCGCGCATCTCCGCGACGGTGTCCGGGGGCAGCTCGAGCCCGTGCCCGGCGGTGTGGCGCGACGTACGACGGGGCATTTCCCGACCCTTCTTGTTCTCTGCGAACAAATGTGATGTGAGTCTTCACGTCCACCGGTCAGGACTTTACGCTCTCGGTGCAGGACAGTAGAAGACATGAGCACAGTTCTCTCGCCGCGATCCGCCGGGACGGTGGCCGCCCCCGCCCGGCGGACCCTCCGTGACAGCGTGCGCCGCCTCGTCGAGGCGGCCGTGACCCCGCTCGAGGTCGACGACGTACTCGACGTCTTCCACCCGCTCCGCTCCGGCGCCCCCCTGCGCGGCCGGATCGTGTCGGTGCAGGCCGAGACCGCCGACGCCGCGACCCTGGTCATCAAGCCCGGCAAGGACTGGGCCGGCCACGTGCCCGGCCAGTACGTCCGCGTCGGCGTCGACGTCGACGGCGTCCGCCTGTGGCGCACCTACTCGCTGACCCACGCCCGCCGCCGCGATCGCTGCATCAGCATCACGGTCAAGGCGATCCCCGACGGCGTGGT
Source organism: Nocardioides sp. (assembly GCA_025965295.1). GTDB lineage: Bacteria > Actinomycetota > Actinomycetes > Propionibacteriales > Nocardioidaceae > Nocardioides. Next base: position 1,194 of record JAOPXF010000176.1, on the reverse strand, counting down.
CTCCAACCACCTCGTGCACCGCGTCCGGCCCGGCCAGATGGTGCAGCTCGGCCAGGCCGAGGGTGACTTCGTGCTCCCCTCGCCGATGCCGCAGAAGCTGCTGCTCGTCACCGCCGGCTCCGGCATCACCCCGGTGATCGGGATGCTGCGCAACCTCTTCTCGAAGGCCGTGCCGTTCGAGGCCGACATCGTGCTGCTGCACTCCGCGCTCTCGCGGGCCGAGGTGATCTTCGGCGACGAGCTCCGCCAGTACGCCGCCGAGGGCCGCCTGAAGCTGATCGAGCTGCACACCGACACCCACGGGATGCTCGACGTCGCCGACCTGGCCACGATCGTGCCCGACCTCGCCGAGCGCACGACGTACGCCTGCGGGCCGGTCGGCCTGCTCGACGCGCTGGAGGGCCACCACACGCCGCTCGGCCTGCCGCTGCACCTCGAGCGCTTCCGGGCGCCCATGGTGGCCACCGGGGAGGGGGGCACGCTCTCCTTCACCCGGAACGGCACCGTGGTCGAGGCCGACGGGGCCACCCCGATCCTGGACGCCGCCGAGTCGGCGGGCGTCCTGATGCCGAGCGGCTGCCGGATGGGCATCTGCTACGGCTGCGTGCTGCCGCTGCGGGAGGGCGCCGTGCGCGACCTCCGCAACGGCGAGCTGACCGTCGCCGCCCCCGGCGACGGAGTTCTCATCCAGACCTGCATCAACGCCGTCGCCGGCGCCTGCGACATCGACCACTGAAGGGAACGCTCACATGACCGTCCTCCAGAAGAAGAAGACCGAGAACAACCCGATCGCGCACCTGAGCGACGAGGAGATCGAGCGCCTCGGCCAGGAGCTCGACGCGATCCGCCAGGAGATCCTCGACGCCCGCGGCGAGTCCGACGCGGCGTACATCCGCAGGGTGATCGCGTTCCAGCGCAAGCTCGAGCTCGGCAGCCGCGCCGTCCTGCTCGCGTCGATCTTCCCGCCGGCGTGGGTCGTCGGCACGGCCGGCCTCGGGATCGCCAAGATCATCGAGAACATGGAGATCGGCCACAACGTCATGCACGGCCAGTGGGACTGGATGCGCGACTCCAAGATCCACTCCAGCACCTGGGAGTGGGACAACGCCTCCCCTGCCGACCAGTGGAAGCACTCGCACAACGAGCTGCACCACACGTACACGAACGTCGTCGGCAAGGACAACGACCTCGGCT
>JAOPXF010000171.1 GCA_025965295.1 Nocardioides sp. | reverse complement strand
CCTCGGCGTCACTGTCGTCCACGACGATCTCGATCCGGATCTTGGGCACCAGGGCGATGTCGTACTCGGCGCCCCGGTAGACCTCCGTGTGGCCCTTCTGGCGGCCGTAGCCGCTGACCTCGCTGACGGTCATGCCCGTCACGCCGAAGGTCTCGAGGGCCTCGCGGACGTCCTCCCACTTGTGCGGCTTGATGACCGCGGTCACGAGCTTCATGCGTTCACCCCTTCGGTGACGGTGTTCCTGGCCAGGACGGAGGAGGCGGCGGTGCTGCCACCCCCCAGGCCCGAGTGCAGGTCGTACGCCGACTCGCCGTGCTGATCGCTGTCGATGCCGTCGACCTCGGCCTCCTCGGCGACCCGCCAGCCGATCGTGAACCTGATCGCGAAGGCGATGATCGTGGTCAGCACGCCGGTCCACACGATGGTGAACAGCGCCGCGAGGGCCTGATCGCCGAGCGACGAGAACCCGCCGCCGTAGAAGAGGCCGTCGATGCCACCGGGAGCGCTGGCCGTCGACACGAGGCCGATCAGCAGGGTGCCGACGAGACCGCCGACCAGGTGAACGCCGACGACGTCGAGCGAGTCGTCCATGCCGATCTTGAACTTCAGGCTCACCGCCGCGGCGCAGGCACCGCCGGCTACCGCACCGACGACGATCGCGCCGAGCAGGTCGACGGCGCCACAGGCCGGGGTGATCGCGACCAGACCGGCGACGATGCCGGACGCGGCGCCCAGCGAGGTGGCCTTGCCGTGCAGGATCCGCTCGACCAGGAGCCAGGCGAGCATGGCGGCACACGTGGCGATGGTGGTGTTGAGGAAGGTCACGCCGGTCTCACCCTGGAACTGCTCCGAGAACTTGCCCGGGTCACCGAGGGAGTCGGGCGTGAAGACGATCGAGCCGACGTTGAAGCCGTACCAGCCGAACCACAGCAGGCCGGCCCCGATCATCGTGAGCGTCAGGTTGTGCGGCCGCATCGGCTCCTTCATGAAGCCGACCCGCTTGCCGATCACCAGGGCGAGCACCAAGCCGGCCACACCGGCGTTGATGTGGACGACCGTGCCGCCCGCGTAGTCCTGGGCGAAGGTGGACCCCTTGGCCAGCTGCTGGGCCACCCAACCGCCGCCCCACACGTTGTGCGCGACCGGGAAGTAGCAGGCGGTCAGCCACAGCGGGACGAACACGATCCACGACGACAGCTTGACCCGGTCGGCGATCGCTCCCGAGATGAGCGCGACCGTGATGGCGGCGAACGTCAGCTGGAAGACGACGTAGATGTAGTTGATGTGCGACACGCCGTCCAGGCCGAACATCGTGAACGGGTTGGCGATCAGCTTGCCGTTGCCATTCCCGGCGCCGTCGCCGCCCCAGCCCATCGACCAGCCCCACAGCACGAACACGATCGCCGCCACCGCGAATGCGGCGTACGACATCATCATCATGTTGAGCACGGACTTGGACCGGCTCATGCCGCCGTAGAAGAGCGCCAGGGCCGGAACGGTCATCATCAGGACGAGGGCCGTCGCCACGAGCATAAAGGCGTAGTAGCCGTCCACAGAACCTCCAGGGATCACGTCTCGGGAGGGCGAATCGGTGACGACCGCGTTGTCGATCCGGGATCCACCCCATTGCGCACCAGCGTGAGCGGCAGAGGTTTCGCCGTGCGCCGCGAGATGTTGCGCGCACGCAACGAGTCCCCGACTCCTGTTACTTCCGTGTTACGAACGCCTGGAACAGGTTTGAGCCCCGCCGGCGTGCGTTCGGCGCTAGCCGAGCAGGGCGTCGACGAACGCGCCGGCGTCGAACGGCGCGAGGTCGTCGGCACCCTCTCCGAGGCCGACGAGCTTGACCGGGACGCCCAGCTCACGCTGCACCTGGACGACGATGCCCCCCTTGGCGGATCCGTCGAGCTTGGTGAGCACGATGCCGGTGACGTCCACGACCTCGCTGAACACGCGGGCCTGGATGAGGCCGTTCTGGCCGGTCGTGGCGTCGAGCACGAGCAGCACCTCGGTGACCGGGGCCTGCTTCTCGATGACGCGCTTCACCTTGCCGAGCTCGTCCATCAGCCCGGCCTTGTTCTGGAGGCGGCCGGCGGTGTCGACGATGACGGTGTCGACGCCACGCTCGACGCCCTCGCGGGCCGCCTCGAAGGCGACGCTGGCGGGGTCGGTGCCCTCCGGGCCGCGGACCACCTCGACGCCCTCGCGCTCGCCCCACGTGGCGAGCTGCTCGACGGCGGCGGCGCGGAACGTGTCGGCCGCACCCAGCACGACGGTGCGGTCCTCGGCGACGAGGATCCGGGCGATCTTGCCGACCGTCGTGGTCTTGCCGGATCCGTTGACGCCGACGACGAGCACGATGCCGGGCCTGCCGTCCGCGCCGCTCACCTGCAGGCGGCGGTCCATGCTCGGGTCGACCAGCGCCAGCAGCTCCTCGCGGAGCACGCTGCGGGGGTCGCCGGACTCCTGGCCGTCGACTCGGAGCCGGGTGCGGAGCCGCTCGACCAGCTCCTGGGTGGGCGCGACGCCGACGTCGGCGGTCAGCAGGGTGTCCTCGATCGACTCCCAGGTGTCCTCGTCGAGCCGGTCCCGGGACAGCAGAGCCAGCAGGCCGCGGCCCAGCCCGCCCTGGGAGCCGGCCAGGCGCTGCCGCAGCCGGACCAGCCGGGAGGCGGTGCCCTCGGGACGCTCGAGCGTGGCCACGCCCGGCTCGACCGCGACCGGTGGCGTCTCCTCGACCGGGGCCTCGACGTCCGCGTCCGCGGGCGGTGGCGCGATCACGTCGGTGCCGCCGCGCGGTGGCTCCACCCGGCCGCGTCGGCCGGCCGTCAGCAGCCCGACGAGAGCGGCGACGCCGACGACGGCGATGCCGATGATCAGGTAGATCCAGTCACCCATGGCTCAATCCAACCAGAGCGGGGTCAGCGCCTGTGCTGCGCGTCCTCGGGTGCCTGGTCGGGACCGTCGACGTCGCCCGTTCCGTCCAGGACGCCCTGGTGCCCCTCGGCCGGCAGGGTGGGCGCGGCCTCGACCGCCTTGGCCATGGCCTCCCCGAGCCAGGGCGCGGCGGGGACCTCCTCGCCGCGGTGCGGGTACGCCACGTAGGTGACGACCAACGCCGCCAGGACCACGATCACGAGCATGACGAGGGCGATGACGATCACGGTTGGCTTGTCCTCCAGGAGCTGGTTGCCGGGTGCCGGGGAGGTACCCGATTCCCACGGTCGCACACCGCCGTCAGGGGCGCAGCAGCGGCTCGACCGCCGCCCGGACCGGGTCGGGCATCGGGGTGACGGGGCGTGCCGGGTCGGTGTTGTCGACGTACACGTGCACGAAGCGACCCTCCGCGGCCGCCTCGGCCCCTTCCTTCTCCGGGTCACCCTGGAAGAGCCCGATCCGGTAGACGACGCTCGAGGTGCCGACCTTGTCGACGACCATCCCCATCTCGATCGGGTCGGGGAACCCGAGCTCACGGAAGTAGCGGCACGACGTCTCGGCGACCACCCCGATCTGGGGCAGGGAGCGGACGTCGAGCCCGGTCGCCTCGTAGAGGTGGGCGTTGACCGCGGTGTCGAAGAGCTCGTAGTACGTCGCGTTGTTGAGGTGGCCGTAGGCGTCGTCGTCGCGCCACCGCGTCGTGACCGTGCGCCACGCGACGTAGTCGGCCCGCGTCGGGCGAGGGGACCGCTCGCTCATGCGCGCTGGGTCTCGACACGCACGTCGTCTTGATCGCGCAGCCGCTGGCTGATGACCGCCGAGACGCCGTCGCCGCGCATGGTGACGCCGTAGAGCGCGTCGCCGACCTCCATGGTGCGCTTCTGGTGGGTGATCACGAGCAGCTGGGAGTTCTCGCGCAGCTCCTCGTAGATCTCGAGCAGCCGGCCGAGGTTGGTGTCGTCGAGCGCGGCCTCGACCTCGTCGAGGATGTAGAACGGCGAGGGCCGGGCCTTGAAGAGCGCCACCAGGAACGCGACCGCCACCAGCGAGCGCTCGCCACCGGAGAGCAGCGAGAGCCGCTTGACCTTCTTGCCGGCGGGCCGGGCCTCGACCTCGATGCCGGTGTTGAGCATGTCGTCGGGGGTCGTGAGGACCAGTCGCCCCTCACCGCCCGGGAACAGGCGCGAGAACGTCGAGTCGAAGGCGCGCTCGACGTCGGCGTACGCCTCGGTGAAGACCTGCTCGACCCGGTCGTCGACCTCCTTGACGATGTCGAGGAGGTCCTTGCGGGTCTTCTTGAGGTCCTCGAGCTGCTCGGTGAGGAACTTGTGGCGCTCCTCCATCGCGGAGAACTCCTCCAGCGCCAGCGGGTTGACCTTGCCGAGCATGGTCAGGGACCTCTCGGCCGCCCGCAGCCGCTTCTGCTGCTCCTCGCGGACGAACGGGACCGGCTCGGCGTAGACCTCCGGTGCATCCTCGTCGTCGGCCGGCAGCGGGGACGTGGGCGGGACCAGCTGGTCGGGGCCGTAGTCGGCGACCAGGCTGTCGGGGTCGAGGCCGAGCTCCTCGAGCGCGCGCTCCTCGAGCTGCTCGATGCGCATCCGCTGCTGGGTGCGGGCCATCTCGTCGCGGTGGACGGAGTTGACCAGCTCGTCGTGCTCGCGGCCGAGGTCACGCAGCCGCGCGCGGACGGCGAGCAGGTCCTGCTCACGACCCTGGCGGGCCCGCTCGACGGCGGTCCGGGCCTCGGTGGCCCGGTGGATGGAGACCTCGAGCCGGCTGAGGACGTAGGCGACGGCGGTGCCGACGGCCTCGGCGGCCCGGCCCTCGCGGATCAGCCGCTCGCGGCGCTCGCGGGCACGGGCCCTGGCCT
>JAOPXF010000143.1 GCA_025965295.1 Nocardioides sp. | reverse complement strand
TGCCTCGAACCGCGACCACGGGATCCGGCCGTCGGCGCTCTCGGCGACCGCGGCATCGACGTACGCCGCCTGCTCCGCGCTCAGGTCACGCGTGCGGGTGGTCACGTGCCGGGCGTAGGACGCCCGGACCTCACCGGCCTGCACGCTGGTCCACAGCTGGGGGTGGCGGTGGTGGAGGTCCTGGGAGTCGGCCATCAACTGGGCCGCGGCGTACGGGGAGCGGCCGATCCGCGCGCCGAGCTCGGCGGCCGCGAACTCGGTCACCTCCGGGACACCCTCGCCACCGAGGCGGCGTGCCTTCTCGCGGCCCGGCTTCGTGGACTCGGCAGGGTCGAGCCGATCGGCCGGGTGGAGCACCGACCACTGGTAGGCGGCTCGGAGCAGGTCGACCTCCGCGCGGCGCGCGGTCTCGGCGCACGCGTCGGCGTAGTCGAGGACCTCGCCCTCCGACATCGCCTCCAGCGCCCTGACTCCTGCCATGGGAGAAGTCAAACAGCAGCCACCGACATTGATGATGGTTCGAGCCCTGGCCGTCGTGCCTCAGCCACCGACTGTCGCCCTGCTGGGCTGACCATCAATTGGTCTGGCCGGCGGTCAGGGTCCCGCTCGTCGGCCGGGCGGACATGACCTAATAAGAGCCTGGCAAAGCCTCATCAATGTCCTGTCTGCCGCCCGACCGACGTCGACCCACCGAATCGAGTCGGAAGGCAGTTCCATCATGACAGCGACCACGCTTGAGGCAACCACGCTGATCGGCGGTGCCGACACCCACGCCGACACGATCCACGTCGCCGCGATCGACACGCTCGGTCGAGATCTCGACGACCAAGAGTTCCCCACGACCCCAGATGGCTACCGCGCGGCCCTGGGATTCCTGGCAGATCTCGGCGTTGTGACGGTCATCGGGATCGAGGGCACCAGCTCCTACGGCGCGGGGTTCACTCGGGCCGCACGAGAGGCCGGGATCGAGGTTCGTGAAGTCATCCGCCCCGAACGATCGGTGCGTCGGATGCGCGGGAAGTCCGACCCGATCGACGCCTACCAGGCCGCCCGCGCGGTCTTGGCCGGCCGCGCCCCATCGGCCCCCAAGGACGAGCACGTCGAAGCGCTTCGAGCGCTACACAATGCCCGGAAGTCGGCCATCAAGGCACGCACGGCAGCGATGAACCAGATCCACCACATGCTCATCACCGCACCCGCTCCGGTACGGGAGAAGTACCGGCCACTGAAGGAGAAGCCGCTGGTCAACGCGCTGGCCTCCTGCCGCCCCGGGGGCCAGGACCCGACCACCCGGGCGGTACTGGCCGCATTGAAGACCCTGGCCAAACGCCACCAGTTCCTGACCACGCAGGCCGACGACCTCGAACAGCAGATTCGTGACCTGACCCGGATCGCGAACTCGCACCTGTTGTCCCTGCACGGTGTCGGGCCGAACACCGCGGCCCAGCTGCTCATCACCGCCGGCGGCAACCCCGACCGGTTGCGCAGCGAGGCATCCTTCGCGGCCCTGTGCGGCACTGCGCCAGTCCCGGCCTCGTCGGGCAAGACCCCCCGACACCGGCTTTCCCGCGGCGGCGACCGGGCCGCCAACTGCGCCCTGCACACCATCGCGCTGGTCCGAATGTCCTCCGACCCCCGGACCCGCACCTACGTCCGTGCACAACGCGACAGGGGGCGCGACGACACCGAGATCCTCCGCCTGCTCAAGCGAGCCATCGCCCGCGAAATCTTCAAGTCCCTCACCCGCGGACTCACCGCCCCCGAACTCGAGGACCTACGCCCGACCAGGCAGGCCAAGAACATCACCCTCACAGCAGCCGCAGCAGCCATGGCCACCTACCCCAGCAAACTCCTACGCACCGAACGCGGCACCTACCCCGACTACGAACTCGCCCACCGCTACCGCGAATGGCTCCGAGCGGCTTGACCACAGATAGGAGCATCAATTCGGCCCGCAAACCCTGTGGACAAAGAGGATTGGGGATAACGACCCGGTAACAGAATTGCCGCTCTGTCCACAGGCCTCGGGATCCTCACCGGGTTTCGGCGACGCTCGCTGGTGCTCGCTGCTCAACCACCGGCCACGACGGTCGCTGTGCGACCTCCTCAACCGACCGCCGTTGCCCCAAACCTAGAACACGTTCTACTCTGCTCCGGTGAGCGACGACGACCTCCGGACCAGCACCCACAACGGCCACCTGATGGTCGCCGCGCTCAAGCGGCACCGCGACAAGCCGGTCATGCACCTCGGCGACACGACGCTCAGGGGAGGCGAGGTGGCCGAGCAGATGAGCCGCTACGTCCAGGCCTTCGAGGCGCTCGACGCCGGGACGGGCACGCACGCCGCGCTGCTCGCGCTGAACCGCCCGGAGGTGCTGTTCATCCTCGGCGCGGGGCAGACGCAGGGCTTCCGGCGTACGTCGCTGCACCCGCTCGGCTCGGCCGACGACCACGCGTACGTCATCAACGACGCCGGGATCACGGCCCTGATCATCGACCCGTACTTCACCGAGCGGGCGCTGGCGCTGCTCGAGAAGTGCCCCGGCCTGACCAAGGTCCTCACGATCGGGCCGGTCCCCGACGAGCTCGCGCACGTCGGCATCGACCTGGTCGCGGCCGCGGCGACGTTCGAGCCGCAGCCGCTGACCGCCAGGGTGTTGCCACCGGACCACATCGTGTCGATCACCTACACCGGCGGCACGACCGGCAAGCCCAAGGGAGTCATCGGCACCTCGCGGGCGATGTCGACGATGACCCAGATCCAGCTCGCCGAGTGGGAGTGGCCGGAGAACCCCCGCTTCCTCATGTGCACGCCGCTGTCCCACGCCGGCGCGGCGTTCTTCGTGCCGACGGTGATCATTGGCGGCTCCCTCTACGTGCTGGCGCGCTTCGACCCGGCCGAGGTCCTGCGCACCATCGAGGAGCAGCGGATCACGGCCACGATGCTGGTGCCGTCGATGCTCTACGCCCTCATGGACCACCCGGACTCGCGCACCCGCGACCTGTCCTCACTGGAGACCGTCTACTAC
>JAOPXF010000132.1 GCA_025965295.1 Nocardioides sp. | reverse complement strand
TGCACTCGAACGACTCGATCCTGATGACCGACGGCACGTCGTCCCCGAACACCGGCAAGGGTCCGCACTTCTACGGCACTGTGACCACGTCGATGCCGTCCTGCAACCGCGAGGGCGGGCGCACGGTCCTGACCACTGACTGCTACCGCTCCGGGAACTCCCCCTCTGCCGGGCACCCGGTGTTCGACAAGGGCATCGGCTACCGCAGCGAGGTCGACATCCCGCAGAGCATCGGCGACCTGCGGCAGGTCGTCGTGCGCGGCCAGGACTCCCCGGTGACGCTGGGCTGCCTCTACACCGGTCCAACCCGGATCCAGTTCCTCGCGGCGAGCGGCAGCGCAGCTCCGACCATGAAGGTCTGGAGCCCGTACTCGGACCCGACGCGTCTCAACCCGGGCTGCGCGGGCACGGCATCGGGATCGACATCGGCCTGGCCGCGCATCGTGCCAGTGCCGCAGAACAACCTGATCATGGTGCAGGACGTCCCGTCGACGCAGCTGCCACTCCCGCCGAGCGGGGCGTGTGCCGCCGGCTCCCTCGGCACGGTGCCGGACACGTCCACCGGGACCGACCTGCCGAACGCCGACGACTGGAACCAGGCGCTGGACGACGCCAGCTGTCGCTACGGCACCGCGTACGTCGAAGGCACCCTCAAGGGGCGCGTGACGATCTCGACCGACAACAACATCGTGGTCGTCGGCAACCTGCTCTACCAGGGCGGACCGAACGGCACCGACGCGCTCGGCCTGATCGCCGAGAACTCCGTGCAGATCTACCACCCGGTGAGCAAGACGCAGAGCTGCAAGGACCAGAAGACCTGGAACGGGCAGAAGTGGGTCACCACGACCGTCTGCACCTGGGTACGCGGGACCAGCAACCTCACGGGCTCCCTCAAGAACCCGGAAGTGGACGCATCGATCCTGACCCTCAACCACAGCTTCGAGGTCCAGCAGTACGACGTGGGCAGCAACAGCTGTGTCTCTGGCTCGTCGGCGTGCCTCGGAAAGCTGCGCGTCTACGGATCGATCGCCCAGAAGTTCCGCGGCATCGTGGGCAGGGGCAGCACCGGCTACCTCAAGGACTACAACTACGACAGCCGCCTGCGCTATGCCCCGCCGCCGTACTTCCTCGACCCGGTGCGCTCGGCCTGGGGGCAGAAGACCTTCGGCGAGGTCGCGCCCCGCTACGGCGGCTGAGAATTTCCTGAGCCCGGCCCTCAAGTCCGGCCCTCGCGGCACCGAAGTTGAAGGTGACAGACGCGCCAGGACACCCGGCAGCCCGTGTGGACCCGCGCAACACAGGCACGACACCCCCAGGAGTACCACCATGCTTGCTCGGATGCAGAAGTCCCTCAAGGAGAAGGACCAGGGCTTCACCCTGATCGAGCTCCTCGTCGTCATCGTGATCATCGGCATCCTCGCCGCGATCGCCATCCCGATCTTCCTCAACCAGCGCAAGAAGGGCGTCGACGCCTCGCTGAAGTCGGACCTCAAGAGCGCCGCAACCGTGCTGGAGACCAAGACGGTCGACGGCCCGTGGGCATCGACCTCTGGTCAGGACGCAACGGCAATCGCGACGGACCTCAAGCTCAGCCCCGACAACACCCTGAAGTTCGTCGGCGTTGGCAACTCGACCGACGGTTACTGCCTCGTCGCCTCAAACACTGGGGCCACCCAGGACTACTGGTACGACTCCAACGGCGGCGGCCTCACGGACACCGCTTGCACGTCGCCCGTCACTGCACGAGGAGCTGAGCACATGGAGATCGTCGCCCCCGACCCGGCCGCGCAGCTGCCGCCGTCCGTCGCCCAGGAGACGCTGCGGGAGATGGCCGCGCTGATCCGCACCGTCTTCGGCGTCGCCCTCCACGGGGCTGCTCTCGAGACCCCGCCCGCGCCGGTCGCGCCCGCCCCGCCGGCACCACCCAAGCCCGTCACTCCCCTCGTTCCCCGCCCGGCGACGGCGGAGCCCGCCGGCCTCCCCGTGCCCGGCGTCCCCGTGCCCGGTCTGCCCGGCCCGGGACTGCCCGTTCCCGGCCTGCCGGTCCCGGCTCCCGCCGCCTCCCTGGCCGTGCCCGCGCTCCCCGGGACCGCCGGGTCCGACAAGCAGCAGCCGCTCGACCGGCACTCGCTCTCCCTCCTGCAGGAGATCGCCTTCCTCGACGACTGACGAGGACCCGCACCCCCCTTCGACCCAGGCAGGCACCATGACCGCGCGACCGAGCCCCGTGACGAGCCGTCGGCTGACGACGCTCCTTGCGCTCGCGCTCGCGCTGACCACCATCGCAGTGGCCGGGCCCGCCGCCGGCAGCCCGGGCGACGCGACGACGGATGCCACGACGGGGATGCACGGCACCGCCGACCTGGCTCGCGCTGCGAGCGTGCAGCGCAAGGTCGACGAGGCCCACGCGGCCTACGAGGCGGCCGGCCTGCGGGTCGCCGCGCTCAGTGCGCAGGTCGCGCGGCTGACCGCGACCGCCGAGCGGGCCGAGTCGGTCGCCACCCAGCTCCGGGCCCGGGTCTCCGGCCAGCAGGGAGGCTTCTTCCACGCCGTCGGCGAGCTCGTCGACTCCGGCGTGTCCGACCTCGACCTCGCCGCCGAGGCCGCCGACAACGCCGCCCAGGCCCGCCGCCTCGTGACGATGGCCCAGCAGGCACTCGGCGACGCGATCACCGCGACCGAGCAGGCGCGCACCCGGTGGGAGTCCGCCCAGCGGCACCAGGCGGCCGTCGAGGCCAAGTGGGACGCCCGCGAGCTCGCCGGCGCCGCGATCCGCCGCTCCCAGCCCACCACGGCGTACGACGTCACCGACGCCGCGCAGGACCAGCGCAACCGCCGGGCGCTGCACTCGTGGGAGACCTACCTGCGCCGGCTCGGCTCCCTCTCGGTCGTCCCGCCCGATGCCGACCGGCTGGCCGACCTCGACCGGCTGCCCCCGTCCTTCCAGCCCGCGCGCAGCGCCCGGGAGCAGGTCGTGCCCGGTGTTGCCCAGGTCGCGTCGCCTGGCCAGGGCCTCGTGACCGTGCTGCCGTCGGAGACGGTCAGTGCCGTGTCCGAGGCGTTCCACCTGCTCGGTCAGCCGGACGTCCCCAGCGGTGCCACTTCGACTGCCTACGCGTGCGGCGGTCTGATCGCCCACGCCTGGAGCGCGACCGGCCTCACGTTCCCGGTCGACGCCGCCGCCCAGTGGGAGCAGCTGCCTCGGGTCCCACGCGACTCGATCCAGGTCGGCGACCTCGTCCTCCTCGGCAACCGGGCGACCGGTCTCGAGCGGACCGGCGTGTACGTCGGCGACGGCCGGGCGATCGTCGCCGACGCCTCGACGGGCGCGGCCGGCGTCGAGCCGCTGCCAGCGTCGGGGCTCCTCGGCGTACGGCGTCCGACCCTGCCGGCCGGCGGCACCAACCCCGGTCTGCCCGGAGGTGGGGCGTGTGCGCCGACCACGGTCACGGAGACGACCGACGGCTCGGGGCCGCTGACCGTGCCGGTCGACGCCGATCTCTACCACCTCTCCGCCGGCTTCGGCGACGACGGGCTGCTCTGGTCCTCGGGCGAGCACTCCGGCCAGGACTTCGCCGCACCCATCGGCACTCCGGTCGTCGCCGCGGCCTCGGGGGTCGTCACCATCGAGCACCCGGACTGGGCGGGGAACCTGGTCCGCATCGACCACGGCGGCGGCGTGGAGACGTGGTACGCCCACCTGAGCCGAGTCGACGTGCTCCCCGGCCAGACCGTGAGCTCGGGCCAGCAGGTCGGCGCGGTCGGCGACCTCGGCAACACCACCGGCCCGCACCTGCACTTCGAGGTCCGGCTCGACGGCGAGGGTGTCGACCCGACCGAGGTGCTCGACCTCCCGGAGCACCCGCGGACCGCCTTCACCAACGGCGAGGCTCCGACGCAGGCCCTGTGCACCGCCACCCCGGACGGCGCCCAGCTCCTCCGTTGCGACGCCGCCGTCGCCTACCGGCTGCTCGCCGACGCCTTCGAGGGCAGCACTGGCACCCCGCTCTGCATCACCGACTCCTACCGCTCGCGGCTCGGCCAGGAGCGGGTCTTCGCGGCCAAGCCCCATCTCGCCGCCAGCCCCGGCACCTCCGTCCACGGCTGGGGCCGCGCCGTCGACCTCTGTGGCGGTGTCGAGCGGTTCGGAACCGCCGAGAACACCTGGCTGCTGGCCCACGGCCCCGCCTTCGGCTGGAACCACCCGTCGTGGGCGGCCGCGGGCGGCAGCCGGCCGGAGCCTTGGCATTTCGAGT
>JAOPXF010000096.1 GCA_025965295.1 Nocardioides sp. | reverse complement strand
CACCCGCATCGCCCACTGGACGTTGTCGATGTCGTAGGCGTCCGCGCTGCCGGCCGATCGGGATCCTGGTCGTGGTGGTCGCGGTCGCGGGCATGGCGCTCGACCGCAGCACCGAGCGGCGCACCCTGCTCCGGCACCTCGCGGTGCCTGCCCTGTCCGCGGTCGCCGCGGCCCTGACCCCGGTGGGTCCCGCCCTCTACCCGGCGGTGCTCGGCGTCACGTCGCGGCGCGAGTTCTTCGCCGAGTGGTCGGCGCCGGACTACACGACCGTCCCGCCGCTGGCGCTGGCCGTCCTGGCGGCGGTGCTGCTCACCGTGACCCTGCGGCACGGCGCCCTGACCTGGTCGGACACCGGGCTGGTGCTGCTCGCCGGCGCGCTGTCCGTCTACACCTCGCGCACGCTCCCCCTCGCCGCGGTCCTGCTGGTCCCGCTGACCTGCCGGGCTCTCCAGCGGGTGCTGCCGCCGCGTACGGCGCCCCCGCGCTGGGAGGTGGCGACGATCGGCGCGTTCGCGGTGGCCGGCCTCGGGGTGCTGATGGCCCTGGTGCCGTCGACCTCCGACCGGCCACCGCCGGAGCCCGGCTGGGTGGCACCCGCGCTGACGGCGCTGCCGGACGGCACCGTGGTCGCGAACGACTGGGGCTGGGGCGGCTACCTGATGTGGCGCTACCCCCACCTCGACCTGCTCATGCACGGCTACGGCGACACGTTCACGGTGGCCGAGCTGCACCGCAACACCGGGCTGCGGGCGCTCGACCCCGGCTGGCAGCGCGCGCTGGCCGGCACCGGGGCCCGTGTCGCCCTGCTGCCGCCCGACTCACGACTCGCCGCAGCCCTCGTGACCGGCGAGGGCTGGCACTCGACCCACCGGTCCGACGACATCGAGATGCTGGTCGCCCCGCCCGGCTGGCCGCACGACCGGCCGCAGCGCTAGCCGGACGCGGTCAGCCCGCCGAGGCCTCGACCCAGCGGCTCAGGGTCGCCCTCGCCGCGCCCGAGTCGATCGACGTACGCGCCCGCTCGAGGCCGGCGGCCAGGGCCTCGTCCACGGAGCACTCGGGGGCGTCGGCGGCGTCGTAGACCGCCAGGGCCGCGCCCGCGTTGAGCAGCACGGCGTCGCGGACGGCACCCTGCTCCTCGCCCTCGAGCACCCGGCGCACCACGCCGGCGTTGTGCGCAGCGTCGCCGCCGCGCAGCGCCTCGGCGGTGCTCAGCCCGAAGCCGAACGCCTCGGGGTCGACGGTCGCGGTGGCGACCTCTCCGTCGCGAACGACCCACACCGACGACGTCGTGGTGGTCGTGAGCTCGTCGAGCCCGTCGTCACCGCGGACCACCCAGGCGTCCACGCCGCGCTGGGCGAAGACGCCCGCCATCACCGGCGCCATCCGGGGGTCCGCGCAGCCGATGGCCTGCGCGCCCGGCCGGGCCGGGTTGGTGAGCGGACCGAGCAGGTTGAACGTGGTGGCGATCCCGAGCTCGCGCCGGGGCACCGCGGCGTGCCGCATCGCCGGATGGAACGCGGCGGCGAAGCAGAACGTGATGCCGGCCTCCTCGGCCACCGCGGCCACCCGGTCGACCGGGAGGTCCAGCCGGATGCCGAGCTGCTCGAGCACGTCGGCGGAGCCCGACGTGGACGACGCCGAGCGGGCGCCGTGCTTGACGACCTTCGCGCCGGCCCCGGCGGCCACGATCGCCGCCATCGTCGAGATGTTCACCGACATCGAGCGGTCGCCGCCGGTGCCCACGACGTCGAGCAGCCGACCCGGCACCGAGATCTTCGTACGGCGGTCGTACATGGCGTCGGCCAGCCCGAGCACCTCGTCGATGGTCTCGCCCTTGGCGCGCAGGGCCACGGCGAACCCCGCGATCTGGGACGGCGTCGCCTCGCCCCCGAGGATCTCGCCCATGGCCCAGGCGGTCTGCTCCGCGCTCAGGTCCCTGCGGGCCACGAGCGCGCTGAGCACCTCGGGCCAGGTGAGGCTCATCAGGTCGTGGCGGGAACGCGGGACCGCAGCAGCGCGATCACCGACTCGGCCAGCTGGATCGGGTCGATCGGGTGCGGAACGGCGGCCTCGGCCCGCGACCAGGTCGCCAGCCAGGCGTCCTGGGGCCGGCCGGTCAGGACCAGGACCGGGGGGCACTGGTAGATCTCGTCCTTGAGTTGCTTGGCGATGCCCATCCCACCGGCGGGCACGGCCTCGCCGTCGAGGATCGCCAGGTCGATGTGCCCGGCGTCCATGTTCTGGATGACGACCGGCTCGGTCGCGACCTCGACGTACTCGAGCTCCGGCAGGTCCGGGTGCGGTCGCCGGCCGAGCGCGAGGATCACCTGCTGGCGGGTGTTGACGTCGTCGCTGTAGACGAGCACCTTCAGCGGAGCGGGCTTCGGGGCGGTCGAGTCGTTCACGGCGGCGATGTTACCCGTCGACGCCGTCCGCGCGCTGGCGCGCCTCCAGCAGGTCCAGCCGGCGGTCCTCGCGGACCGCCTCCTTCATCGACGAGCGCACCCACTGGGCGAACAGCACGCCGAAGAAGGCCAGACCCACCAGGTCACCGGAGCCCCAGAGGATCCCGCCGGCGAGGTGCTGGTCGGCGTGCGGGTCGGGCAGCCACGCACCCATCGGGCCGTCGTGCAGCGAGGGGTACCAGTCGTGGCCGATCAAGTTCTCCTGGCCCATGATCGTGACCCCGAGGAAGGCGTGGAACGGGAGCGTCAGGACGACGATCAGCATCCGGGCCGGGTAGCCCACGCGCCCCGGGACCGGGTCGATGCCCATCAGCGGCCAGAAGAAGAGCGTGCCGACCAGCACCAGGTGGAGGTGCATCATCTCGTGCACGTACGCCGAGTGCAGGGACGCGTCGTACCAGCCGGAGAAGTAGAGCGCCCACGGCGACACGACGTAGAGCAGGAGCGTCAGCGGTGGGAAGGACAGCACCCTCGCGACCCGTGAGTGCAGGAGCGCGAGCAGCCAGCGGCGCGGGCGCGGCGGGAGCGTGCGCAGGGCGAGCGTGACCGGGGCCCCCAGTGCGAGCGCGAGCGGCACGATCATCGCGAGCACCATGTGCTGGACCATGTGGACGCTGAGCAGCGTGAGGTCGTAGGCACCCAGGCCGGACGCCGTGGCGAAGTAGAAGGCGCCGAGCCCGATGCCCACGAAGGAGACCGTGCGGCCCACCGGCCAGCTGTCGCCGCGCCGGTGCAGCGCGCGGACGCCGAGCAGGTAGAGACCCGCCGCCCAGATCGTCACGACGAACGGGATCGGGGCCAGCGACCAGTCCGTGAAGACCCGACCCAGCGTGAACCTCGGGAGGGTCGCGGAGGCCTCCATGGCGACGTCAAGCGAGAGCCCCAGCACGGTGTGAACAATATGACGTCGAAACTAAAGGGGGTCGGGGTGCCCTCGTCTCGGGCTCACGACATAATGACGTCCGTGGCGACAGCAACAGCGATTCCGGCATCCCGTCTGCACGGGCACCACGACCGCCCGAGCATGGTCAGCGTGGGGACGATCATCTGGCTCTCGAGCGAGTTGATGTTCTTCGCGGCCCTGTTCGCGTCGTACTTCACGATCCGGGCGGTCAGTCCCGATCTTTGGGCGGCGAACACCGAGAAGCTCAACGTCCCGTTCGCCTCGGTCAACACCACGATCCTGGTGCTGTCCTCGCTCACCTGCCAGCTCGGCGTCTTCGCCGCCGAGCGCGGCCAGGTCGGGCGCACCGGCCGGATCTTCCAGGTCAAGGGCTGGGGCCTGCGCGAGTGGTTCGTGCTCACCTACATCATGGGTGCGGTCTTCATCGGCGGCCAGGCCACCGAGTACGCCGCCCTGGTGCACGAGGGCACGACCATCCAGGAGTCGGCCTACGGCACGATGTTCTACCTCACCACCGGCTTCCACGGCCTGCACGTGACGGGTGGGCTGATCGCGTTCCTGTTCGTCCTCGGACGCACCTACCTCGCCCGCAAGTTCACCCACGAGCAGGCGGTCAGCGCGATCGTCGTCTCCTACTACTGGCACTTCGTCGACGTCGTCTGGATCGGGCTCTTCGCCACGATCTACCTCATCAAGTAGCT
>JAOPXF010000088.1 GCA_025965295.1 Nocardioides sp. | reverse complement strand
GCCGACGACGGCGCCGCCGTCCTGGTCTTCGGCCGTCAGGCCAAGGGGCACCCGCAGGTGCTCAAGGCGGTGCAGCGCGCCGTTGACGGGACGTGGAAGAAGCCCGTCACGATCGCGGCCGAGAGCTCCTACCCGCAGCTGGCCGTGGACGGCGCCGGTGGTGCGGTCGTGGTCTACACGCCCAACTTCAACCGGGTCGAGGCCGTGTCCATGTCCGCCGCCGGGCAGTGGGGGCAGGGCCGGTTCCTCTCGCCGCGAGGGGTCGAGGTCCGGGACTACGACCTGGCGATGAACGGCGCGGGCACGGCGCTCGTGGCCGTGGCCCGCGGAAACGGGCGGGTCGACCTGGTGCGCCGCTCGCCGCGGGGTGCCTGGTCGTCGCCCGCTCGGGTCGTGGCCGGTGGGACCACGCTGTACGACGTCGTGGTCGGGCTCGACGACGCCCGGGACACCTTCCTCGGCTGGGGTGGCTACGCGCTGTCCGGCAGGTACCGCCCACACGCCGACGGCTGGGGCGCCACGAAGACGCTCTCGCCCGACTCCGGCGTCGACGTGCTCGAGGCCACCTTCGCCGAGGTCGCACCCAACGGTGACGTCGTGGTGATGTGGGAGCAGGAGGCGCGCCCGCTCAAGGTGCGGGTGAGGTCCGCCTCCTAGTCCGCCGGGACGTCATACGAACCGAGCGCTATTGCCCTCAGTTCGTATGACGTCAGGCGGGGTCAGGCTCCGGGCCGCGGTTTGAACCGGCGTACCTCGTGGGGCCAGCCGCAGGCCTCCGCGATCTTGCCCGCCCACACCTTGGCGGCCTCGTCGTCGGCCACGTCGACCAGGGCGAACCCACCCAGCCACTCCTTGGTCTCGGCGTACGGTCCGTCCGTGATCAGCAGGCCGTCGCCGGTCGGGTCGGCGCTGTAGACCGGGCCGTCCTCCTCCTCCAGGCCCCCGGCGAAGACGTAGACGCCGGCCTCCTTCATCTCGTCGACGACCGCCATGGCGAGCGGCCCGCGGCCGCGGAACCACTCCTCGGTGTGGTCACCGACCCACTGCTGGTTGAAGTAGATGAGGTACTCGGGCATGTCTGCTCCCTCGGCTCGGGCGGACCCGTTGTCCGCCGCCACCTACGCTACGAACGACGAGCGGCGGATACGACACCCCCGCCGGGAGACGTCAGCACGGGTGTGCCGGGGTCCGGGTGTCAGCGCCGCTCGTAGGCGCCCAGATCGGTCCGGCCGACGACCGGGCGTCGTACCTGCCGGGTGGGGTGGACGTACTCCCAGCGTGCCCGCCAGCGCTTCGGCACCCGCACGCCTCGGCCGATCGCCGGTGACGCGGCCCGGAGCCGGAAGTCGTCGGCGGCCGGGTCGACGAAGCCCCCCGGCCCGACGCGCCGGTTGGCCCGTGCGGGGACGCCGTCGAGGTTCGTCAGCTCGCCCGGTCCGACGAGCAGGTTGTTGCGGAGGTGGGCACGGCTGCCCGCGGCGAGCGCGACGAAGGTGCCCGCGGCGCGACGGTTCACGAAGGTGTTGTTGACCACCCACAGCCGACGGGACTCCTGGGTGAGCCCCTCGGCGCCGTAGGACACCAGAGTCGGGTTCTCCGAGGAGGGACCCTGGATGATGACGTTGCCGGCGATGAGCGAGCTACCGCCGTTGGGCAGGTCGACGGAGTAGCTGGCGGTGGCGTCGCGGTCGGTGATCCGGTTGCCGATGATGACGTTGGTCGCGGCGCGGGACTTGAGCTCGTGGCCGACGTCGGCTCCCCACAGAAGGCTGCCGGTGACCGTGAGGGTCCGCACCGCACCGATGTAGAGGTTGTGGGTGTAGCCGTCACCGGCGCCGTTGCGGGAGAACTGGCAGCGACGGATCACGATGTCGCTGGCACTGTTGGCGCCGGCGAGGATGCCGTTCTCGTTGTGGTGGAAGCGGCTGCGGAGGACCGTGAGCCCGGCGCCCTCCTGGCGGATGCCGGCGCCGTTCCCGTCGGGCACGGACGCGCCGCTGAACTCGAGGCGGTCGATCCTCGTGCGGTCTCCCGCGATCACCCAGATGGCCTTCCCCTGCGCGCTTGCTCCGGCAGCCCGCAGCCGCGCCAGCCCACCGGCGCCGCGCAGGGTGAGGTCGTCCTGCGTCCAGGTGGCGACGTCGCCGGCGTAGGTGCCGGCGTCGATGAGCACCGTGTCGCCGTCGTGCGCCCGTGCGGCGGCGGCGCTCGGAGTCTTCAGTGCCCGGTCCGGCCCCACGTGCCACGTGCGAGGTCCGCCCGCGGCCCGCGCGGGCGCCGTCGCCCCGGTCGCGCTCTGGGTCGTGAGACACAGGGTCGTCAGGAGCAGGGCCGTCAGGAGCAGGGTCGCCGCGGATCGCGCTGCCGCACGCGGGGTCTGGTTTCGCATCGGGCCATTGTGCGGCAGCGTCGCCCGGGGGGCCGTTGGTCAGGCGGTCTCGGGGAACATCACGCCGGTGTTCGCGTGGCACCGGTAGCCGAACGGGTTCTTGGCGAGGTACTGCTGGTGCTGGTCCTCGGCGTAGTAGTACGTCGGGACCTCGCGGATCTCGGTGGTGATGTCACCGAGCCGACGCCGCTTCAGCTCGTCGCCGTACACCTTGGTCAGCTCGCGGGCGGTCTGCTCCTGCTCGGGGGTCGTGTAGTAGATCGCCGAGCGGTACTGCGTGCCCACGTCGTTGCCCTGGCGCATCCCCTGGGTCGGGTCGTGCACCTCGAAGAAGCGCTTCACGAGGTCGGCGTACGACACCTTCGACGGGTCGAACACGATCCTGACGGCCTCGGTGTGGGCGGTGCGCCCCGAGCAGACCTCCTCGTACGACGGGTTCGGCGTCGAGCCGCCGGCGTACCCGACCGACGTGGACCAGACGCCCGGCATCTGCCAGTAGATCTCCTCGGCGCCCCAGAAGCAGCCGAGGCCGAACAGGGCGACCTCGAAGCCCTCGGGGGCCTCGTCGGTGACCAGCGGGGTGCCGAGCACCTTGTGCTTGTCGGCGAGCCGGAAGTTCCGCTCGCTGCGACCCGGCAGTGCCTGGTCGGGGGAGACGAGCTCGGTCGTGTGGCGGCTGAAGATCGACATTTCACTCCTCGGGTTGGCTCTCACAGTCTGCAACACCGCAGGTCACCAGTCCGTTCCCGAGCTAGCGCAGACCTCGTACGACGTTGCGCCGGAGGCGGCCGCTAGCCTCGGAGGATGACCGAGCAGCAGCACCGCAACAAGTCCGGCTTCGAGACGCGTGCGATCCACGCGGGCTACGAGCCCGACCCCCTGACCGGCGCGGTGATCCCGCCCATCTACGCGACCTCGACGTACAAGCAGGACGGCGTCGGCGGGCTGCGCGGCGGCTACGAGTACAGCCGCTCCGGCAATCCGACCCGCACCGCGCTCGAGGGCGCCCTCGCGGCCGTGGAGGAGGGGGAGCGGGGTTTCGCGTTCGCCTCCGGCCTGGCCGCCGAGGACACCGTGATCCGCTCGGTGTGCACCCCCGGCGACCACGTGGTGATCCCGGACGACGCGTACGGCGGCACCTTCCGCCTCTTCGACAAGGTCGCCCGGGTCTGGGGCATCGACCACAGTCCCGCCGCCGTCTCCGACGTGGACGCGGTGCGCGCCGCGATCCGGCCCGGTCGGACGAAGCTGGTCTGGGTCGAGACACCGACCAACCCGCTGCTCAACATCGGCGACATCGAGGCGCTCGCCGGCGTCGCCCACGAGGCCGGTGCCCTGCTCGTCGTCGACAACACGTTCGCCTCGCCGTACCTCCAGCAGCCGCTGACCCTCGGCGCCGACATCGTGGTGCACTCCACGACCAAGTACGTCGGGGGCCACTCCGACGTCGTCGGCGGCGCGGTCGTCGTGCGCGACCTCGAGCTGGCCGACGCGATCACGTTCCACCAGAACGCCATGGGTGCCGTTCCGGGGCCCTTCGACGCGTTCCTCACCCACCGCGGGCTCAAGACGCTCGGGGTGCGGATGGATCGGCACTGCGACAACGCGGAGCGGGTCGTCGAGTTCCTCGCCGGGCACCCGGCCGTCGCGCAGGTGATCTACCCGGGTCTGGAGGAGCACCCCGGCCACGCGGTCGCGGCCCGCCAGATGGCGCGCTTCGGGGGCATGGTGTCGTTCCGCGTCACTGGTGGGGAGGCGCACGCGCTCGCCGTCTGCGAGAACGCCGAGGTCTTCACGCTGGGCGAGTCGCTGGGCGGCGTC
>JAOPXF010000050.1 GCA_025965295.1 Nocardioides sp. | reverse complement strand
GGTCGGCGGCGGCCGTCACCGGGTTGGCGAGCGGCGCGTCGGCCGGGACCTGCGGGGAGGCCGCGATCGCGGCGACGAGATCGTCGACGGCGGCCGCGTAGCGCGGCTCGGCGAGCTCGTGGCCGCGCGGTGCCGCGACGACGACGTTCACGCTGGCCTGGTCGAAGGCATCGACCGCGTCCGGGAAGAGCTCGGACTGGAGATCGGCCGCCTTCTCGGACGGGATGCCGGGGATGGAGAACGCGTCGGTCATCGGCTTCGACATCGTGCCGGCGACGGCGCCGACGACCACCATCGCGACGATCCAGGCGGCGACGAAGAGCGGCCAGCGGCGGAACGCGGTCTTGCCGAGGCGGTAGAGCAGGGTGGCCATGGGGGTACTCCGGGGAAGTCGGTGGGTGGGCGTGCGAACGAGGGGTGGTTCCGGGTCAGGAGAGGAGGTCGAGCGCGTCGCGGAGGGTGTCGTCGAAGACCTCCGCGATCGGACGGTCCCGGGCGTCGTCGAGGAACGAGCTCAGGGCAGTGTCGAAGGTGGCGACCATCAACCGGACCGCCAGCCGGGCGCGGGGCAGGCCGAAGGCGCGGCCCTCGCGCTCGAGGATGATCTCGGCGAACTCGGCCGTCAGCAGCTCGAACCGCTCGTGGGCGGCGGCGAGCAGGCGGGGCGTGGTCACCAGGACCCGGCGCCCCAGCTCCAGCGACTCGCGGTCCAGCTCCTTGACGTCGAGCAGGCTCCGGGCGAGCGCCCCGAGGTCCTCGAAGAGGCGACCGTGCGGGCCGCCGGCCATGAACGTGGCGAGGAGCGCGGGGTCGATGTCGGGGGCCGCACCGAGCACCGCGTCGAGCTTGCTCGGGAAGTAGTTGAAGAGCGTGCGCCGCGAGACCTCGGCGGCCTCGGCGAGGTCGTCCATCGTGAACCCGTCGAGTCCGCGCTGCTCGGTCAGGCGCTGGGCGCACACGGTGATCCGGTGCGTCGTCTGCTGACGTCGGCGCTCCCGGGTCGTCGTTGCACTATCGGCCATGGAGTGCAGTCTTGCACTCTACGGCTGGAAGTGCAAAAAGGTGACGGTCGTCACTTGTGGTCGCTGCGGCCTCCAGGTGACTTGCCCGTAACCACGTGGGCAGAGCAAGGTTCGACCATGGCCGCCACCACCTCGTCGTACTCGATCACCATGCGCCTGCACACCGCGCCCGACCACGGGATCGTGGGAGCGGTCGCCACGGCGATCGCGCAGGCCGGCGGGATCGTGACCGCGATCGACGTGACCGAGTCCAGCCACGAGCGGCTCGTCGTCGATGTCACCTGCTCGGCCAGCGACGCCGACCACGCCAAGGAGCTCGAGGCGGCGGTCGACGAGGTCGCGGGGGTCGAGGTCTACAAGACCAGCGACCGGACCTTCCTGCTGCACCTCGGCGGCAAGATCGAGGTCACCTCGAAGGTGCCGCTCCGCAACCGCGACGACCTGTCGATGGCCTACACCCCCGGCGTCGGCCGGGTCAGCATGGCGATCGCCGAGCACCCCGAGGACGTGTGGCGGCTGACGACCAAGGGCAACACGGTGGCCGTCGTCACCGACGGCTCCGCCGTGCTGGGTCTCGGCAACATCGGACCCGGCGCCGCGATGCCGGTGATGGAGGGCAAGGCCGCGCTCTTCAAGCGGTTCGCCAACATCGACGCCTGGCCGATCTGCCTCGACACCCAGGACACCGACGAGATCGTCCGCGCCGTCGAGATGATTGCGCCCGGCTTCGGCGGCATCAACCTCGAGGACATCGCCGCGCCCCGCTGCTTCGAGATCGAGCGGCGGCTGCGCGCCAGCCTCGACATCCCGGTCTTCCACGACGACCAGCACGGCACCGCGATCGTCGTACTCGCCGCGCTGACCAACGCGCTGCGCGTCGTCCGCAAGAACCTGCCCGAGGTGCGGGTGGTCGTGTCCGGCGCCGGCGCGGCCGGCACGGCGATCGTCACGCTGCTCCTCGCCGCCGGTGTCACCGACGTCGTGGTCTGGGACCGTGAGGGCTGCCTGTCCGCGGACGACGACAGCCTCCCGCCGGCCAAGAAGCAGCTCGCGGAGGTGACCAACCCGCGGCGCATCCGCGGCGACCTGCGCGCCGGGCTCGACGGCGCCGACGTCTTCATCGGCGTCAGCGCGCCGGGCGTCCTGAAGGCCGAGTGGATCCAGGACATGGCCGAGCAGGCCGTCGTCTTCGCGCTCGCCAACCCGGACCCGGAGGTGGATCCCGCCGAGGCGGAGAAGTACGCCGCCGTGGTCGCCAGCGGTCGCTCGGACTACCCCAACCAGATCAACAACGTGCTGGCCTTCCCCGGCGTCTTCCGCGGCCTGCTCGACGCCCGCGCCTCGGAGATCACCATCGACATGCTGCTGCGCGCCGCCGAGGCGATCGCGCACGTCGTGAAGGACGAGGAGCTCAACCCCAACTTCATCATCCCCAGCGTCTTCCACGCCGACGTGCCCAAGGCCGTGGCCGCGGCCGTCCGGGGCACCATCGACTGACGCACCAGCTCAACGAGCGGACTCGGCGGCGTACAGCGCGGCGCCGACGATGCCGGCCTTGTTCAGCAGGGCCGCCGGGACGATCTCGGTCTCGATGTCGATCAGGGGCAGGAACTCGTCGGCCTTCTTGCTGACTCCGCCGCCGACCACGAAGAGCTCCGGCGAGAACAGCTCCTCGAGGGTCCGGTAGTACGTCGTCAGCCGCCCGGCCCAGTGCTCCCAGGACAGGTTCTCGGACTCACGGACGCTGTTCGCCGCCCGGGTCTCGGCCGCGCGCCCGTCGATCTGCAGGTGCCCCAGCTCGGAGTTGGGCACCAGGACCCCGTCGTGCACCAGCGCCGAACCGATCCCGGTCCCGAGGGTCGTGACGATGACCAGGCCGCGCCGGCCCCGCGCCGCGCCGTACCGCACCTCGGCAAGGCCTGCGGCGTCCGCGTCGTTCATGACGTGCACGTCACGCCCGGTGGCCGAGGTGAAGAGCGCGTCGGCGTCGGTGCCGATCCAGGACTTGTGGATGTTGGCCGCGGAGTGGACGACGCCCTGGCGGACGACGCCGGGCACCGTGACCCCGACCGGTCCGTGCGACTGGGGGAGCTGCCCGAGGAGCTCGACGAACACCTCGGCCACGGCCTCGGGGGTGCTCGGGTCCGGGGTCCGGGTCCGGACCCGGTCGGCCGCGAAGTCCCCGGCCTCGAGGTCGACCGCCGCCGCCTTGATGCCGGTGCCGCCGAAGTCGATGCCGCAGGGACGGTCGGTGGATTCATTCCTGGTGGCCATCCGACCAATCTCCGTCACGCCGGGGACCCGATGCAACCCGGGGTGACGCGATCGCGTGTTGAGGAGGAGGGGTGTGAGAAGCGCCCCCGACGAGAGGAAACGACGATGACGAGGTTTCGCACGCTGGCCGTCCTGGCGGCCGTCTCCGCGATCCTGTTTCCGGTCCCGGCAGCGACCGCGGTCGCTCCGGCCACCATCGGCGCCGCGGTGGCGGCCTGCTCCGCGGGTGACCTGCACGTCTCCAAGGGACACCTGGAGGGCGCCGCCGGCTCGCGCTACCAGACGGTCCGGGTCAAGAACACGAGCGGCGCTGACTGCGCCACCGACGGTTTCACCCGCTACCGGTTCCGTGACGCCCACGGCCCGATCGGCAACAAGTCGACGCGCAACCCGTCTGGCGGCGGCCGGGTCGTCATCGAGGCCGGTCACTCGGCCAGGTCGGTGCTCTCCTGGGTCGACCCCGGCCCGACCGTGCCGAGCCAGTGCCGCGCGCAGGGCGCCGTCGCCTTCCGGATGACGATCAACGACGTGGACGCCTACTTCCGGCTGCCGATCGACGCGAGCGTGTGCACGACGCGGAAGTACCGGCCGCACGGCACCCGGCTCGCGACCGGCTGAGCCCGGAAAGACAAATCTGGTCCGTTCGCGGACCGGCCGGACCGGACCGCGGCGCACCGGTCCGTGCGCGGGAGCACACTGGGGACATGTCCTACGGAGTGATCGCGTCGAAGGCCGGGCACCTCTCGGTCGAGGACGCCGTACCGAGGGGCGGGGGCGTCCAGCCGGACGCCGTGGACCGCTTCCGCGCCGTGTGGGGGGGCATGTGGGTCCCGGGTCGACTCACCCTGACCAGTCTGCACCTGACGTTCGTGCCGCACTCGACCGGCAAGGGCGTGCGGATGATGGAGCTGAGAGTCGCCGACATCGCCGGTGTCGAGCTGTCGCCGGGCATGGTCTCCAGGACCATCACGGTGCGGGTGGCACGCCAGGCGCTGCGGTTCCGCTGCCTCGGCGCGGCGAACCTGGCCCAGCAGATCCTCGCCGCCGCCGACGCGAGCCGGGACAGCTCACACCAGACCAACGCCTGACGCCGACCCGCCCGAAACTTTCGGGCGGGTCACGGTTTACAACCGGCACCCTCTTGTCAAGGAGGTTTACAAACCCTATGGTCGTGTAAACCGACAGGCAGGAAGGCGCCTCGATGTCCTCGATCGCGAACAGCACCGTCCCGGAGGGATCCACCGCGCAGTGGCGTGACCACAAGCGCTACCTCTGGCTGATCGGTCTCGTCGTCCCCAGTCTCGCGTTCCTCGGCTACGGCCTCTGGGCCCTCACCGGGCTCGGCGTCTTCTTCTGGATCGGGCCGGTCGTGATCCTCGTGGTGGTCCCGGCGATCGACCTGATGGCCGGCCTCGACCGGTCCAACCCGCCGGACGACGTGATCGAGGCGCTGGAGCAGGACCGCTACTACCGCTGGATCACCTACCTCTTCCTGCCGATCCAGTACGTCGGCTTCGTGGGCGCCTTCTGGCTGATGGTCAACGGCGACCCCCTCGGGCTCCAGGGCGACCTGAGCACGCTCGACCGGATCGGTCTGGCGGTCTCGATCGGCTGCATCGGCGGCATCGGCATCAACACCGCCCACGAGCTCGGCCACAAGAAGGAGAGCCACGAGCGCTGGCTGTCCAAGGTCGCGCTGGCCCAGAGCTTCTACGGCCACTTCTACATCGAGCACAACCGCGGCCACCACGTCCGGGTGGCGACGCCGGAGGACCCGGCCAGCAGCCGGCTCGGGGAGAGCTTCTACCAGTTCTGGCCGCGCACCGTCTTCGGGTC
>JAOPXF010000029.1 GCA_025965295.1 Nocardioides sp. | reverse complement strand
GAAGCCGCCCTCACCTGCGGCGAGCTTGGAGAGGTACTTCTTCTTCAGCTCCTCCGACCCACTGATCTGCACCGGCAGCGAGCCGAGCTTGTTCACCGCGGGGATGAGCGAGGAGCTCACGCAGACGCGAGCCACCTCCTCGATCACCAGGACCGTGGCGAGCGCGTCGGCCCCGGCGCCGCCGTACTCCTCCGGCACGTGCGGGGCGTGGAAGTCCGCGGCCAGCAGGGCGTCGTGCGCCTCCTGGGGGTAGCGAGCGTTCTCGTCCACGTCGGCGGCGTACGGCGCGACCTTGGCGTCGCACACCGCCCGCACCGCCTCGCGGATCGCCTGGTGCTCCTCGGAGAGTGCGTACAGGGGGTAGTCGGAGCTCATCCTCGGATGCTACTTGCCGGACCGACGCCTCGCGGAGGCGTACGCCCTGCGGGGAATGTCACAGACGTACGACGCCCGGCCGGCGCACGTGGCGCCGACCGGGCGGTCGAGG
This sequence comes from Nocardioides sp., assembly GCA_025965295.1. Taxonomy (GTDB): domain Bacteria; phylum Actinomycetota; class Actinomycetes; order Propionibacteriales; family Nocardioidaceae; genus Nocardioides. Next base: position 6,879 of record JAOPXF010000029.1, on the reverse strand, counting down.
TGGAGCTGGTGGAGCGGGGTTCAGCGTGCGGTCACTTGACGACCTTGACGGTGACCGGGGCGGTGCTGCCGGTGTTGTAGCCGCTGCCCTTGTAGACGACGGTCAGCTTGTTGCTGCCCACCTTGAGCTTCTTGGTGACGAGGCTGGCCTTGCCCGCGGCGTTCAGGGTGGCCGTGGCGAGGGTCTTGGCACCCTTCTTGAGCAGCACCTTGTTGCCGGCGAGCTTGGCGCCGGTCACGGTCGCGTTCACCTTGGCGGGCTTGCCCTTCTTGAACTTGGCCTTGGCGACCTTGGCCGTCGTGGTCGAGACGTTCTTGACGACGTTGATCGTCTGGTAGGCGCCGGCGGTGGTGCCGTCGGCGAGGGTGCACGGGATGTGCGTCTGGGTGGTGCCGTCCTCGAGCGTGGCGAGGAGGTCGAGCGACGTCGGGGAGACGACGTCCTGGGCGCCGGCAGCCGGGACGGTGAACGTCCCGTTCGAGCCGTTGCCCTCGTCGGGCAGGCCGTCGGCGTCCGCATCCGCGTGGTCCGTGCTCCAGGTGCCGTTGCCGTTGTCGGTCATGCCGGCGACCGTGACCGCGACACCGTCGACGGGGACGGGCTGGTCACCGAAGGTACCGGTGTAGGTCGGGACGGAGATGTCACGCACGTGGTTGGCGACCAGAAGGCTGTGCACGGGCGTGGGCACCGTGAACGTGTTGGTCACCGTCAGCGCCGGCAGCGAGATGACAGTGCCGGCCTTGAGGCCGAAGTTCTCGAAGCCACCGATGCCCGGCGCGGCCGTGGTCAGGAACAGCGGAAACGTCGCGGGACCGTCTGCCGTCTGAGCGGTGCACGAGTAGGTGTTGTTGACGACGGATTCGGCATGGGCAGCGCCAGCGGTGGCGACCAGGGCGCCGGCGGCGAGCGCGGTCACGGCGCCGGTGGCGGCGAAGCGCTTGGAAATCGAGACGACGTTCATCAAGGAATGCTCCCTCAAGCATCAGTGGCGCTACCCGTGGGTAGCGAAGACGAATCACGCTAACCGGCGGAGGGCTCCTTGCGGGGCGAAATGCAAAAACTGGTGACGGTCGTCACGTCGGCGGAGGCCGTTCGGCCCGGCCCGCGGCCTAGATTGGACGGCATGGGTGACTGGCAGGACCCCGAGGCGGTCCGCTTCATGCTCGACGACTGCGAGACCTGGGCGGTCGTCGGCCTCTCCGGGGACCCCGGGCGGACGGCGTACTCCATCGCCGCGCTGCTGCAGTCACGCGGCAAGCGGATCGTGCCGGTCCACCCGTCCGCACCGACCGTGCTGGGCGAGCAGGGCTACGCGACGCTCGCCGACGTGCCGTTCCCGATCGACGTCGTCGACGTCTTCCGGCGCTCCGAAGCGGCGGGCGACTTCGCCGACCAGGCGGTCGCCGTCGGCGCGCGGGCGGTGTGGTTCCAGCTCGGGGTGGTGGACGAGGCCGCCTTCGATCGGACGGTCGCCGCCGGTGTGCCGATGGTCATGGACACCTGCCCGGCGATCGAGTGGCGGCGACGGGAGTGAGCCGGCCCGGCGACGACCTCGACGTGCCGGCCGGCCCCGGCCTGCCGCAGGGCCTGGTCGTCCCGGCCGCCGAGCTGGTCGAGCGCTTCTCGCGGTCGCCCGGCCCCGGCGGGCAGTCGGTCAACACCAGCGACACCCGGGTCGAGCTCGTGTACGACGTGGCCGCGTCGACGAGCCTCACCGACACCCAGCGGCAGCGAGCGCTGTCCGCACTCGAGTCGCAGCTGGTCGGCTCGACGATCGTCGTCGTCGCCTCCGAGCACCGCTCCCAGCACCGCAATCGGGTCGCCGCCCGCGAGCGGCTGAGCGAGATCCTGCGCACCGCGCTGGCGCCGCCGCCTCCCCCGCGACGGCCGACCCGGCCGACCAGGGGCTCCCAGCGCCGCCGGCTGGACGCGAAGAAGCAGCGCGGCGCCACCAAGGCGCTGCGCGGCCGGGTCACGGGCGACTGAGCGGGCGGGCGGTCGTTTACGTTCAATTGAACGGAACCACACCCCAATAAGAAGCCGAGCTTGCGGGCGCCGGAGCTGTCGTCGCGGACCGACTTGCCCTTCTCCAGGGCGGTGGTGCGTAGGTCGGCCTGGAAGTCGATCATCTTCTTGAGCAGCTCGGGGTCGCCGGTGGCGAGGATCCGGACCGCGAGCAGCCCCGCGTTGCGCGCGTTGCCGACCGCGACCGTGGCGACGGGGACCCCCGCGGGCATCTGCACGATCGAGAGCAGGGAGTCCATGCCGTCGAGGTGCTTGAGCGGGACGGGCACGCCGATGACCGGAAGCGGGGTGACCGCCGCCAGCATGCCGGGCAGGTGCGCGGCGCCACCGGCCCCGGCGATGATCACCGACAGCCCACGCCCGGCGGCCTCCTTGCCGTAGGCGATCATCTCGTCCGGCATCCGGTGCGCCGAGACGACGTCGGCCTCGAAGCCCACCCCGAACTCGGCAAGGGCCTCACCGGCGGCCTTCATGACCGGCCAGTCGGAATCGGAGCCCATCACGATGCCGACCTTCACGCGCTCGTCCATGCTCATTCGTCTCACTCGCTCTCGTTGCCGAGGTCGCCCCGGAACCACGCGGCCGCGTGCCGCGCTCGCTCCAGACAATCATCGAGGTCGTCGCCGTACGCGTTGACGTGGCCGACCTTCCGCCCAGGGCGTAACTCCTTGCCGTAGAGGTGCACCCGCAGGTGCGGGTCGCGGGCGAGGGCATGCGGGAGGCCGTCCCAGAGCCGGCCGGCGTCGTCGGGCCCCCCGAGGATGTTGACCATCACCGTCCAGCGCTCCCGCGGCGCCGGTGAGCCCAGCGGCAGGTCCATGACCGCACGGAGGTGGTTCTCGAACTGCGAGGTGACCGCGCCGTCCTGGGTCCAGTGACCGGTGTTGTGCGGCCGCATCGCGAGCTCGTTGACGAGCACCCGGCCGTCGTTGGTCTCGAACAGCTCGACGGCGAGGATGCCGGTGACGTCGAGCGCACCCGCGATCCGCAGCGCGATCTCCTGCGCCTGCCCGGCCAGCTGCGCGGACAGGTCCGGCGCGGGCGCCACGACCTCGCGGCAGATGCCGTCGACCTGGGTGGACGCGACGACAGGGTAGGCCGCGGCCTGGCCGCTGGGCGCCCGGGCGACCAGGGCCGACAGCTCCCGCCGGAAGTCGACGAGCTCCTCCGCGAGCAGCTCGACGCCGGTCTCGGCGGCCACCCGGAACGGCTCGGCGCACTCGTCGGCGGAGCCGACGAACCAGACCCCCTTGCCGTCGTACCCGCCGCGCGTGGTCTTGAGGACGCACGGAAAGCCGAAGAGCTCAACCTCCCCGACCCCGGCGACGAGGGCGTTGCGGGGGCACGGCACGCCGAGCTCGGCGAGCCGGGCGCGCATCACGCCCTTGTCCTGGGCGTGCACCAGGGCCTCCGGCCCGGGGCGTACGGCGACCCCGTCGTCCTGGAGTGCGTGCAGGTGCTCGGTCGGCACGTGCTCGTGGTCGAACGTGACGACCGGGCAGCCGTCGATCACCGCGCGCAGCGTCTCGAGGTCGCGGTAGTCGCCGACGACGTGGTCGGGGATGACCTGGGCCGCGGAGACGCCGGGCGCCTCGGCCAGCAGGCGCAGCGGCAGCCCGAGCGCGATGGCGGGCTGGGCCATCATCCGGGCGAGCTGGCCGCCGCCGATCACGGCGAGGGTCGGAGCGGGCTGGGGCACGAGGAGAGCGTAGTGACCGCCGCTAGCGGGTCGTGTCCTCGGTCTCGAAGCGCAGACCCTGGCCCCGGACCGTGGTGATCAGCCGGGGCCGTCGGCTGTCGTCGCCGAGCTTTCGGCGCACCCAGCCCAGGTGGACGTCGATGGTCTTCGACGAGGTCCAGAAGGTCGTGTGCCACACCTCCCGCATCAGCTCGTCGCGGGACACGATGTCCCCGGCCCGCGAGATCAGGGCCTGCACGAGATCGAACTCCTTGCGGGACAGGGGGACCTCGTCGCTTCCCCGCCACGCGCGCCGACTCTCTGGATCGACCCGGACGTCCTGCACCTCGAACACGGGACCACGGTAGGAACGTCGCCGCCGGTGTGCGGCGAAATCGCCAAATTAAGGCCCACCGCACTGGACCGGAGTGGCGCATGGGGCGCCCGGGGTCAGTTGCGGCGTACGGCGACCGGCTCGACGATGCCGAACCCACGCACCGGACGCGCCGGCAGGCGGCGGGTCTCGAACTGGTTCGCGGGCAGGAGAGCGGCCGTGGCCGCGTCGATGATCACCCGGTTGCGCCGGGCCACCGCCGTCAGCCGCGCGGCCAGGTTGACCGGGGGGCCGAAGACGTCGCCGAGCCGCATCACGACCAACCCGCTCGCGAGCCCGACCCGGACGTCGGGCATCCGCGGGTCGCGACCGATCACGTTGATGATCCCCTCGGCAGTGTCGTAGGCCCGGATCGGGTCGTCGTTCACGAAGAGCACCGAGTCGCCGATGGTCTTGATCACCCGGCCCCGCTGCGCGGCCACGACGTCGGCGCACCGGGACTCGAACAGCTCGACGAGGTCGCCGATCCGGTCCTCGCTGATCGAGTTGGAGAGGGCCGTGAAGCTGACGATGTCGGCGAACCCGACGGTCAGCTCGGCAGTGTGCAGGTCCTCCTCGTTCGCCCCGAGCGCCTCGATCCGGGCAACGGCGGCGGCGAGGTGGCGGCGCCACGCGTAGAGCAGGAGCTGCTCGAAGGGCTCGTTGAGGTCCTCGAGCATCCGCTTGGCGGACCCGGTCCGGCTGCCGGTGGCCTGGTCGCCGCGCTCGAGCTCCTCGACCCGGTGCAGGAGGGTCGCGACCTCCCAGTCGGCGAGGCGCGCCATCGTCTGTCCGACGGCTCGGGTGAGGTTCACGGCGGTGTCGAAGTCGAGGAGGCCCGAGGCCACCTGGCGGGTCAGGGTCGAGACCGCCTCCACGTCGGCGCGGTTGTAGGCCGCCTCCATCCCGTGCTCGGGGAAGCCCAGCGCCCGCCAGAGTCGGCGCGCCTCCTCGATCGTGATGCCGGTCTCGGCAGCGACCTGCCGGGCGTCGAAGACGGGGTCCTCTCCCAGGATGGCTCGCTCGAGCTCGTCGGAGACGCCCTCCTGGTCAGGCTCCGTCATGGCGCGCGGACGGGTCGTTCATGTCGTGCAGCAGCTGGTTGAGCCGACGCTGCGTCTCCTCGACGTGCGGGATGTCGGGCAGTGATACCCGGCCGTTGGTGCTGGCGTCGCTGACGATCAGCGTGCCGCAGCCCAGCATCCGGTCGACCAGGCCCAGCTCGTAGGCCACGTCGCTGATCCGCGACAGCGGGATGTCGTGGCCCTTGCGGGTCAGCACTCCGCTGCGGGTGATCAGCCGCCGGTTGGTGATCGTGTACGACGCGGTCGCCCAGATCACCAGCGGGGCCAGCACCAGCCAGACGATCGCGATCGCGGCGAGCGCCCAGACGACCCAGCCCACGATGTCGTTGTCCACGTAGCTGTCGACCACGACCGCGACCGCCAACGAGACGATCAGCCAGAAGAGCGGCGCCAGCAGGGCCTTGGGGTGGGTGCGGGTGCTGATGACGACGGACTCGCCGTCGTTGAGCAGCTTCTGCGAGATGGCCACCCCCCGATCATGTCACTGATCGCGTTCCCGGTCGCCGGGACCGGCTCAGTCATCTCACCCGGCGCGCACGTGGACCACGTCGCCCGCGCCCACGGCCGTCTCGCCGGCGGAGCTCCGCACGAGCAGCCGGCCACCGGGGTCGATCCCCGTGGCCCGGCCCGTGAGCGGCTCACCGGACGGCAGCTCCACGCGCACCTCGCGACCGACGGTCACGCAGGCGGCGGCGTACGACGCGCGCAGGTCGTCCGCACCGCCGCGCTGCCACGCGTCGTACTCGTCCCGCAGCGCGCCGAGCACGGCGAGGAGGAGGTCGGTCCGGTCGGGCGCGGTGCCCTCGAGCGCGAGCGAGGTGGCGGTCTCGACCGGGAGCTCGGCGCGGGTCGTGGTGACGTTCAGGCCGATGCCGACCACGGCGGCGGGGCCGGACGGGGTCTCGACGCGCTCGACGAGGATCCCGGCGACCTTGAGGGGGCCGAGCAGCACGTCGTTGGGCCACTTCACCCCGGCGTCGAAGCCCGCCCGGCGCAGCGCACCGGCGAGGGCGTGCCCGGTGAGCAGCGGCAGCCAGGGCCACTCGGCGGCTGGCGCGGTGGGCCGCAACAGCACCGAGAAGGTGAGCGCGGCCCGGGCCGGCGTCTCCCAGCTGCGGTCCAGGCGGCCGCGGCCGGCGGTCTGGTGCTCGGTGACGACGACCAGTCCCTCCGGCGCGCCGGACCTGGCCCGCTCGCCGACCAGGGCGTTGGTCGACGGGGTGCGGTCGACGACCTCCACCGTCAGGCCGGGGGCGAGCGCCGCCAGGCGGGCGGAGTCGAGGGGTGGGCGTACGTCGTCGCGGTCGGTCACGGGCACTACATTGGCCCACGACCGACGAGGAGGCCACACCAGTGAGCGCAGCACAACCCGGCGAGGGCACCGACGTCCCCCAGGACATCGACATCCACACGACCGCGGGCAAGCTCGCGGACCTGGACCGGCGGCTCGACGAGGCCGTCCACGCGGGATCCGCGAAGGCGATCGAGAAGCAGCACGCCAAGGGCCGCAAGACCGCGCGGGAGCGGATCGAGATCCTCTTCGACGAGGGCTCCTTCGTCGAGCTCGACGAGCTGGCCCGGCACCGTTCGGTCGCGTTCGGGCTCGAGAAGAACCGCCCGTACGGCGACGGCGTGATCACCGGCTACGGCACGATCGACGGTCGCCAGGTGTGCGTGTTCTCGCAGGACTTCACGGTCTTCGGCGGCTCGCTGGGCGA
>JAOPXF010000480.1 GCA_025965295.1 Nocardioides sp. | reverse complement strand
CGGAGCGACGCGCGCGACCCACCAGGCGTCGCGCAGCCTGGGTCGCGGTGTCGGCGATGGACTTGTCCGGTGAGGCGGGCATGCGGGCCAATCTATCGAGGACGCGGCGCCGGGGCGCACCCCTGGGCCCTGCGGGCCCGCTCAGGACGGACGCCGGATCACGTGCACCTTGGCGCGCATCTCGACGCGGAACTCCGGCCGGTCGGCGAAGTACTCGTCGACGGCGGTCCGGCAGCCCGACCACGTGTAGTAGTCGTCGACGACGATCCGGCCTCCCGGGACCAGGCGGGGCGCGAGCCGGGTCAGGCAGGTCATCGTCGACTCGTACCAGTCGCCGTCCACGTGGGCGAGCGCGATCGGCTCGTCGCCGGTGATCGTGTCCTGGAACAGGCCCTGCACGAGCGCGACCCGGTGCTCCTCGGTGGGCACCCCGTGCCGCGCGAAGGAGGCGGCGACCTCGCCCAGCAGGTCGTCGCGGTAGCCGTAGTACTCCTGGTCCTCGGCCAGGCCGCGGGCCTTGCCGGCGGTGATCTTCTCGTAGCGCTGGAGCACGTCGGGGCCGTCGGCCTCGCTGGGAGGCGGGATCATGCCGAAGACGTCGTACACCTTCAGGGGTCGCGACGGGTCCTTCGCCAGGGCCATCGCGATCGCCGAGCCGCCCTGAGCGGTGCCGGCCTCGACCAGGATCCCCTCGCGACCGGACGCCTCGGTCTCGAGCACGCAGGTGACCAGTGACCCGAGCTGCTCACCGGTGAGGAAGGTCAGGTGCTCGTCGCGGATCGCGGTCAGCCGGGCGGTGAGGCCGGGTGGCACGGGGTGGTCGGGGAAGACGTCGAGCGTGAACGTCCGCAGCCTCTCCAGCTCGGCCTGGACCTTCTCGAGCTGGGCCGTGCGCGCCTCGAGCCGCTGCTCGGCCCGGGCCAGGCGCCTGCGGGTCCGCTGCAGGCGGGTGCGCAGGTCGGGGGTCGACTCGGGCCCAGGAGTCTGCTCGTCGGTCACACCGGACAAGGTACCGACGTCCGCCCGCGGGCCTCACAGCAGCGCGAGCAGCCCGTCGACGACGCGCTCGGCGGCGTGGCCGTCCTGCCAGGGGTGGTACCTCGCGTTGAAGGCCGCGACCGCCGCCGCGTGGCGGCCGCGGAGGCCGTCGAGGTCGCGCAGCTGGGCCACCACACCGGCGGTGTCGTCGACGAACGGCCCGGGGGCCGACTCGGCGAAGGGGAACAGGAAGCTGCGACTCCCGGCGTCGTACTCCTCGAGGTCGGGCACCAGGAAGACCATCGGCTTGCCGGTCAGGGCGTAGTCGAAGCGCAGCGAGGAGTAGTCGAGCACCGCGGCGTCGGAGGCGAGGATCAGGTCGTTGACCTCGGGGTACGCCGTGACGTCGAGCACCCGGGCGTCGTCGACGTCGGGGGCGTGGAACCGGTGGCCGCGCAGCAGCAGCACGTGGTCGTCACCGAGCGCGTCGGCGGCGGCGGCGACGTCGAGGAAGTCGGTCATGTCGGCCGCGCGCGGACGGCTCGCGAGGTGCTCGCGCCAGGTGGGGGCGTAGAGCACGGCGGTCTGGTGGTCGGCGATGCCGAGCAGGCGCCGAACCTCGGCCCGCCGGGCCTGCGCCGTCTCGCCGGTGAGGGCGTCGTCGCGCGGGTAGCCGCGCTCGAGAGCGGGGCCCTCGTAGGAGTACTGCTCGCGGTAGTGGCGGGTCATCTCCGGCGTGGGCGTGAGGATCGCGCTCCAGGTGTCGACGCCACGTGCCCGGGCCTCGCGGATCCGCGACGGGCGGTAGTCGAGCGCGCGCCACTGGGCGGCCCCCATCGCCTTGGAGGGGTAGCCGTGGAAGGTCTGCAGCAGCACCTGGCCGGGGCGCCGGCGGAACCAGGCCTCGACGTCGGTGTTGACGACCAGGCAGCCGGCCCGCGCCAGCACGTCGTACCACTGACGGCTGCGTAGCAGCACCGGCGTCGCGCCCTCGGGAGCGCGCTGGCTGTGGTCGGCGATCCCCCAGTAGGCCGTGAGGTCCGGGCGACGGCGCCGCAGCTCCTCGAGGATCGCGAGGGGGCTGTCGGTGGCGGTGCGGCCGGCGTAGCTCTCGAAGTAGAAGAGGTCGGGGTCGACCGGCGCGGTCGCCGACGCGTAGGCCTCGCGCAGCCGCTCCTGGGCCCACGGGCCCAGCTCGTCGTCGGCCAGCGGCGGGCCGATGCCGAGCACGAGCCCACCGAGCGGGCCGAGGTGCGGGCGCAGCCGGTGGCGTTCGCCGAGGAGGTCGAGGGGCAGCCGGTCGCGCAGCTGCTCGGCGACGGCCACGTTGCCCCGGTCGGTCACGAGCCGGTGCGGACCCGGGCCGAGCCAGGTCGGGGTGCCGAAGGCCTCGGTGCGCAGCTCGATGCGCACGCACCCCGGGGCGGACCGGTCCAGCTCGATGTCGACGGCCCGGCCGCCGGGGCCGAGCAGGCGCAGCCGGTCGAGGTCACCGGTGGCGGTGACGACGAGGGCGGTGCCGTCGAGCCGGAGCCCGGAGACGACGACGGGCGCCTCAGCCGGGGCGGGCCTGCCGGCCGGCACGGACACGCGACCGGTGCGTACGACCTCGCCCGCGCTCACGGCCAGCAGCAGGGCGGCCGGCTGGTCGCCGGGGAGCCGGACGCGCACGGCCGCGGCGCGCTGGAAGCGACGCCCCGCCCAGCGGGTGGCCTCGGCGCCGGGCAGGGGCTGGACCGGCAGCTCGTCGCCGTCGTCGGTCCAGGCGTCGACGTTCGGCGGCGGGTCACCCAGGTCGACGTGGCGCAGCTCGACCAGCACGTCGACCTCGCGCCCGTCGTCGACGTACCGCACCCGCTGCACGTGGGTGCGGAGGGCGGTGTCGTCCTCGGAGAGCCGGCGTACGTCCGCGGGCAGCTCCACGCCCCGCCAGAGCGAGAGCACCTCGGCACCCTCGACCCGGGTGGGCAGGTCGTCGCCGAGCGCCGAGACCTCCTCGGCGATCGTCTCGACGTCCGCGCGCCGACCCCGGGCGGCGAGCCAGACGAGGGCGCGCGCCGCCGGGCCGGCATGCGCGAGAGCCGACGGGTGCTCGGCGTACGACGCGGCGAGGCCTCGCAGCTCGGCCCACTGCTCGTCGGTCGCGCGCTCGGTCTCCTGCAGGAGCCGGGGCAGCTCGGTCGCGACGAGGTGCCGGTCCCAGCCCTCGGCGAGCGGCGACCCCCCGAGCGCCTCGGCGACGGCGTCCACGCGCAGGTGCCACGCGGCGAGGCCCGGGAGCGGGTTGGGCGTCGCTCCGTAGGGGCGCCTCCCGTGGTCGGGAGCGAAGGTGTACGTCGGCGCGTCGAGCACGTCGACCCTGTCGACCGTGCGCAGGAGCCGCGCGATGGTCGTGGAGGCCAGCCAGTCGTCGTCGGAGTCGAAGCGGGCACCGGCGGCCAGCCAGGTGCTCCGCCGCACGAGCTTGGACCCGATCGCGAGGTCGCCGGCCAGATCGATCTCGGCGCCGGGCTGGACCTCGGTGCGGTGCCGACCGTGCAGCCGGCGCTGGGACCGCTCGAGCCACGGCTCGGGGTCGCCGGCCTGCTCGAGGCGCCCGGCGGCGAGGGCCGACCCGGAGGCCGTGAGCGAGGCGACCCCCCGGGACAGCGAGTCCGGGGGCAGCGAGTCGCACCCGCGGAGGAAGAGCAGGAAGTCGCCGCGCGCGGCGTGGACGCCGGCGGCGGCCGCGTCGGCCCACGTGGGCTCGTCGGCGTGGACCCTGACCCGCACGTCGCGGAGCGTCTCGACGACGGGGGCGATCGCGTCGACGGCCTCGGCCACCGGACAGACCAGCAGCTCGAGGTGCGCGTGCGACTGGCCGAGCACGGAGTCGAGGGCGGCGGGCAGGCGGGGCAGGTCGCGCAGGTCGCAGACCAGGACGACCGAGACGAGACCGGCGTCGGCACCGGCGATGCCCAGGCGGTGGCCGAGCCGGCGGCGGAGCAGCTGGCGCGCCACCGGCGGCAGGGCCCCGGCGGCGACGCCGGCGACCCGCCGCGGGAGCGAGCTGCCGGCCATGC
>JAOPXF010000392.1 GCA_025965295.1 Nocardioides sp. | reverse complement strand
GCATGGCGTTGATCTCCGCGCGCATGCACACGAAGGTGCCGGTCAGGTTGACGGCCAGCGTCCGCTCCCAGTTGGCCAGGGTGCAGTCGCCGACGGGCGCCAGGTCGCCCTGGATGCCGGCGCTGTTCACGCCCACGTCCAGCCGCCCGTAACGCGCGACCGTCTCCTGCACCGCCGCGTCGACCGCGGCCTCGTCGCAGACGTCCAGCAGCACGGCATGTGCCTGGCCGCCTCGCTGCTCCACGAGCTGCACGGTCTCCTTCGCCAGGTCGAGGTCGGCGTCGCTGACGGCGACGGCGAGGCCGTCGACCGCCAGCGCGACGGCCGCGGCCCGGCCGATGCCCGAACCCGCACCCGTGACGAACGCAACGCCTTGGGTCATCGAGTGCCCTCGAGCACCGAGACGAACAGACGCAGGTCGGCACCGTCGGGCACCTCGGCCTCACCGTAGATCTCGACCGCGTTGGAGACCTCGACGTAGGAGAGCATGATCCTCAGCAGGTTCTCGTCGGCCTCGCTCACGTTGTCCACGGGGCAGCCCAGGAGGTGGGCCATGATCGCCGGGACCTGCGCGAGCACGCTCTCGTAGAACGAGGTCGACTCCTCGATGGGGGTGGTCAACCGGGCCTCGATCCGCGCGCGCTCGCCGTCGAGGGCCCACTTGGCGTAGCGCTCGAGCGACTCGAAGCCCGCGGGCAGGGTCAGGGTGGCCGGTGCGGTGGTCGTGCTCATCGGCGGACTCCGTCCATGTAGTTGTCGAGGTTGTGGTGGAAGGCGCGGATCTGGACCTCTTGCTCGCCGAGCACGAAGATGTCGCGCGCCTGGGACGTGAGGCCGACCTGCAGGGCCTCGTGACCCGCCTGGTCCTCGCAGAGGAGGTCCCGGAACCTGGACTTGGCCTGCTCGACCAGCACCCGCTCGGCCAGGTTCGTGGGCGCGGGGTAGTGGAGGCGGATCTCCCACGTCGTCTGGTCCACGGCCTCGGGCCAGATGTTGTAGGAGAACATCGAGTTGTTGAAGAACGCCAGCACCATGTTGGGGAACACGACGTGGAACGCGAACGGCGTCTCCAGCGGCAGCTGCAGCACACCGAAGGCCGGGTGGGTCGCCGCGTTCGCCACGCCGCTGTCGGTGTCCTGGAAGTCGTCGTCGGACTCCGAGGTGTAGACCGAGTGCAGGCCGAGGCGGTCGAAGGTGTGCACCCGGGTGTAGCCCTCGTCGTTCGTGTGGAAGGCGCCACCGGACAGGAACCGGTGGACGGGGGCCAGCATCGGAACGTGGTAGATCTCGTTCTGCGCGTCCAGAGCCACCTTCCAGTTGGCCTTCTCGGGCACGTCGTAGCGGTACTGCAACGACAGCTTCTCGAACGGGAAGTCCGCGAGCTTCTCCCCCAGCGGACCGAGGTGCTCGTGGAGGTCGACCGTCCCCTCGTCGTCGAGGTTGACGAAGATGAAGCCGTTCCAGGTGTCGGTGCGCACCGGCACGAGGTCCAGCGTGCTCTTGTCGCCGAAGTAGAACTGCTCCTCGTCCGGGACCGAGGCCAGGGCCCCGTCCTTGGCCTGGTAGCCCCAGCCGTGGAACCGGCAGGCGAACACCTTCGGGCAGGGGCCGTTCTTCTCCCAGATCAGCTTGTTCCCGCGGTGCGAGCACACGTTGTGGTAGGCCTGCACCTTGCCGTCGTCGGTGCGGACGACCAGCAGGGACACCCCGAGGATCTTGATGTCCCGGACGAAGAACGCCGCATCGGTCAGGAAGTCGTGGTTCGAGCCGACGTTCACCCACGACTTGGCGAAGACCTCCTTGCGCTCGCGCTCGAAGAACTCCTCGGAGATGAACCGGTCGGTCGAGATCGGCTCGGTGCCCAGCTCGGGGTAGGCGGTCGCCCAGCGGCGAGTGGCGGTGTCACCGTCCTCCTCCGGACCGATCGGCTCGGTCTCTGACGGTCGTACCTGCAGATCGGTCATGCTGTTTCTCCTTCGGATGAGTTGACCAGGAAGACGTGCCCGTCGCGGACGACGCAGTCGTAGCTGGTGATCGGCTTCTTCGACGGTCGGCGAGTCGCTCGGCCGGTGGTGACGTCGAAGCGGCCCTTGTGGAGCGCGCACTCGATCTCACACCCGATCAGGCGCCCCTCGGCCAGGGACGACGCCCCGTGGCTGCACAGGTCGTCCACCACGTGGAACGTGCCGTCCACGTTGCACACGAGCAGGGTGGGCAGCCCCGGCCTCTCGACCGCGAGCACACCGCCCTCGGGAACCTCTGCGCTGTCACACAGCGCCTGGACGAGCTCTGTCTCTGTCATCGGTGTCCTCAGCGGGCGCCGTCGGCCAGGGCGGCGCGGTAGAAGCTCGGGCTGGCCGAGGCACAACCGGAGCAGATGGCGGCGCCGTCGGCGGTCGGGTCCCTGTCCATCTCGACGGCGACGTAGGACATGTCGCAGACGTGGCAGCGGATCCGCGCCGTCCAGACGTCCTCGACCTCGTCCTGCGGGTCGTCGCCCCTCTTCAGCAGCACGTCGTAGCGGGAGGTGACGAGGTAGCCGAGCGCACTGAGGGCGAACGTGATCGGAGCCGACCAGGTCGCACCGAAGGTGCCGCCGTCCTCCACGAGCCAGATGCCGAACACCGACACCACGACCCACACGGCGACCGCCGGGGTGAGCGGGCGCAGCCGGCCGGGCCGGATCTCCGGGTTCCTCTCGGTGCCGCGGTCGAGGGCGATGTGCACGAGGGCGATCGCCACCCAGGCGACGACGAAGACTCCCTGCCAGGCCAGCGCACGAAGCAGGTAGGACAGGACGTCGGTCAGCATCATGAGGTAGACGATGACGCCGGCGACGACGGCCCAGACCATGCGCGGCAGCTTGAGGCCCAGGATCCGGGACACGGTGGCCTCGAGGTTCGTGGACGCGAGGTACAGGTTGGCGCTGTTGATCCGGGTCTGGCTGACGACGATGAGCAGGAGTCCGCCGAAGCCGAGCAGCGAGATCACCGCGTCGACGATGCCCGTCTCGGTGATGCCGGCCGGACCCATGACACCAGGGACCGTCGCCGCGAGGAAGATGCCAACGAGACCGGTGCCGAGGTAGGTGGCGAGGTAGAACAGGGGGCCGAAGGTCACGTTGCCGTGGAAGGCCTCGTCCTCCACCTTGCCGAACCGGGCGAAGTCGACGGTGTACATCATCAGGATGTAGACGCCCATGTAGACGGTGAAGGCCCAGATCCAGCCCGGCGCCTCGAGCGGGACGTGGAGGTCAGGCAGGCTGAGCGAGGCGTCGTGCTTGCTGGCACCGACGATGAGCAGGGCGGCCAGGCCGATCAGGTAGAACGGCAGCAGGATCCCGTTGAGCTTGTCCAGCCAGGTCCGCACCCCGCCCAGGACCAGCGGCACGCTGTAGAGGACGACCACGAGGTACCAGAGGCGGATGTCGCCGGCGCCGAAGTAGCTGTGCAGCGCGATGGCGACGATCGAGCCCTCGAAAACCGCGTAGTAGAGCGCGGTGGCCGCGAAGATGAGAGGCGCGAGGATCGAGCCGAGGTAGCCGAAGATGCGCCGCGACAGCAGAGCGACGTTCAGCCCGGTGCGGTTGGCGTAGCGGGCCAGCACGACGTTCATGAGGCCCTTGGTGATGACGGTGGCGATGATGCCGATGACGGCGTTGGTCGTGCCGACGACCGAGGCCACGGTCGCGGCCACGTAGAGCCAGAACATGGCGCTGAACATCGAGCCCCAGGCCATCGCGAGTGACAGGCGACCGCTCCGCCAGGTGCGGGGCATCACGTGCACCGAGTAGTCCTCGGTGGAGGCCTCCTTGACGACCCGGGGGTCGTCGACGAAGGAGATGTCGAGCGGAACCCGCGCGGGTGGTGTGGCGGCCGGCGTGGTGCCGAGTAGATCGGTCATGGGCACTCCTCGTGACAGGGGCAGGTGAACAAGCAATGGCCCCGAGATGTGGATCGTGTGGTGATCCGCATCGACGTGCGACGCAGTGAGGAAATACTCATTTGCCGGAGGCGTCCGCGGCATCGTCGAGAAGGAGGATGAGGGGGATGAGATCGCTCCGGCCGATCGGATGAGATCCAGGACACACTGCGCCGCGGCGCAGCGGATGCCGAGGTGCCGCGCGGGTCTCTGAGCTAGCTGAGCAGCCCGGTGCGGTGGGCGACGGCGACCGCCGCCGCCCGGTCGGACACGTTGAGCTTCTCGTAGACGTGCTGAAGGTGCGTCTTCACCGTGGTCACCCCGACGAAGAGCTGCTCGGCCACCTCGGGCGCGGACAGCCCCTCCGCGGTGAGACGCAGCACGTCGTACTCCCGGGCGGTCAGCCTGGCCTTGGCCGGGGCTTCCGCCTCACGCTCACTGCGCGACCGGATCTCGCCGGCCAGCCCGGACTGCAGCGCCGGGGGAATCACGGTCTGTCCCGCCGCAACGGCCAGGACGGTGTCGCGGACGGTGTCACCCGAGGAGGACTTGGGGAGGTAGGCCTTCGCCCCCGCCGCGAAGGCGCGGTAGACGGTGGCACTGTCCTCGTACGCCGACACGATGACCACCTTGGAGGGGAGACCCTCCTGCTCCAGGGCGGTGACGATCTCGATCCCGTCCATCGTGGGCAGCTGAAGGTCGACGACGGCGACGTCCGGCGCGTGCTCGCGAACGGCCGCGACCGCGGCGGCGCCGTCGCTGACCCGGGCGACCACCTCGAACTCCGGATGCTCGGCGAAGATGCCGACCAGCCCCTCGAGGTAGAGCGGGTGATCGTCGGCGATGACGAGCCGCAGGGCTCCGGGCTCGCTCACTCGGGACATCCCACAGCCGCCTTGACAGCGGCCAGGAAGACCGGGATGTCCAGGGGTTTCGTCACGTAGTCGGCGGCGCCACCGGCCTTGAGCCGCTCGATCTGGGCCGGCATCGCGTCCGCGGAGAGCACGACGACCGGGATCGAACTGGTCCTGGGATCCGCCTGCAAGCGGCGCAGCACCTCCTCGCCGTCGGTGTCGGGGAGGTGCAAATCCAGCAGCACGAGGTCGGGTGTGTGCAGGGCAGCCAGCTCCACGCCCAGCTGCCCCTGCATCGCCGGGATCAACGTGGGTTCGCCCATCCGAGCCAGCACCTTCCGCACCAGGTCGAGGTTCGCCAGGTTGTCCTCGATGTACAGCACCGTCAAGGAGGCGAGGTCGGCGCACGCCACCGGGCCTAGCGCCTCCGCCTTCCTGGGGGCCTCCGGCTCGCGGCTGCGCTCGCTCGTCGTCGGCAGCTCCACGAAGAAGACGCTGCCGCGGCCGGGGACCGACCGCGACACCCCGATCGCCCCACCCATCAGCTCGACGAGGCTCTTCGACAGCGCGAGGCCGAGCCCGGTGCCCTCGGTCTCGCTCTGCTCGGCTCCGAGCCGTTCGAAGGGCTGGAAGATCCGGTCGAGGTCGGACTCGTCGATGCCGACACCGGTGTCGGTGACCAGGTATCGCAGCAGGTCCCCGACCACCTCGGCGGAGACGGTCACCATGCCGTCCGGCCGGTTGTACTTGATCGCGTTCATGAGCACGTTGAGCAGCACCTGCTTGAGCCGCTGGTAGTCGGCCAGGACGTACCGGTGGAGCGCTCCGTGCAGGTCCACGGCCAGCTCGACACCGTGCTGGGCCGCCAGGGGCCGCACCAGGTCGATGGCCTCGACCAACGGGCCGCACGCATCGACCGGTTCCACGGAGATGGACTGCGCTCCCGCCTCGATCCGGGAGATCTCGAGCACCTCGTTGATCAGGGACAGCAGGTGCCGACCGGCGCCGACGATCCGGTCGACGTTCTCGCGCGCGGCGGGCTGGTCGTCGTCGAGCTGCAGGAGCTGCCCGAAGCCGAGGATGGAGTTCAGTGGCGTCCGCAGCTCGTGGCTCATCCGGGACAGGAACTCGCTCTTGGCACGGTTGGCGCGCTCGGCCTCGTCGCGGGCCTCGCGGATCGCCATCTCGGCGCGGTTCCGCCCGCTGATGTCGGTGGAGATGCCGCCCACGGCGTACGCCACCCCGTCCTCGTCGAAGAGAGGGAACTTGAGCGAGAGCCACATTCCCCAGACCCCGTCCGTGGGGATCGGCTCCTCGAACTCCATCGGAACCCCGGCCGCGAGCACCTGCTCGTCCGCGGCACGGTAGGCGGTGGCGATCTCGGTCGGCCAGAGGTCGAAGTCGGTCTTGCCGACGACGTCGTCGCGCCCCTCGCCCAACACCCGCTCGTAGTGCCGGTTGATCAGGATGTAGTGGCCCTCGGCACTCTTGAGGTAGATCAGCGTGTTGACGTTGTCGGCCATGTCCTGGAGCCGCTTCTCGCTGCTGCGCAGGGCGCGCTCCGCCTCCTGCTGCCGTTCCTGCAGCTGGAACTGCACCACCACCGTGGGACGGTCGGCACCCGGCAGGTGCGCCGCGTGCATCAACACCGGAACCCGGCGTCCGTCGGCCATGATCAGCCGTTCCTCGGTGCCCGGACGACCCGTGTCCGCCCCCGAAGAGGTGAGCCGGTCTCCCCCACCCGCGACGAGGCCGGAGAAGGGCGAACCGAGGAGCGGACGCTCCGGACCGGCCGCGAGGGTCGACAGCGCCCGGTTGACCGCCACGACGGTGGGCACGTCGGCCACGTCCACCAGTGCGGTCGCGATCGGCAGGTGCTCGAACGCGAGCGCGACCGAACCCGACGAGCTCTCGCCAGATCTGTGTTGCACCGCGCGCTGCGTGACCATGGGCGAGCAGCGTAACCAACCTCGACGCGTCAGGCGGAGTTTCCCTCGCCTCCGGGCCGGCGCCGCGGCGCTCAGGACAGCGCGGTCTCCACCGGTCGAACGTCGCCACCGGAGGTGACCCAGCCGACGCCCGGCTCGAAGCGGCGCAGCATGCGCGCGGGCGCCCCGCCGACCACGGCGTGGTCCTCGACAACGCCACGCACGACGGAGCCGGCGGCCACGACGACGTTCCGGCCGATCGTGGTGCCGGGCAGGATGATCGACCCGTGGCCGATCCACGTGCCGGACCCGATCACCACGGGCTGGTGGGCGCCGAGCTGCCGGCCGATCGGCAGGTCGGCGTCCTGGTAGCCGTGGCTGGCGTCGGAGACGAACACGTCCTGGCCACACCACACGTCGTCGCCGAGCACGATCGAGGTGTGGGCGGTGAGGCTGGTGCGGGCCCCGAGGACGCAGCGGTCGCCGATGACCAGTCCGCGCGCGGGCAGGTGCCCCTCGCCGGGCGCGTAGCCCACCGAGAGCGTCACCTGGCGCCCGATGAGTGTCCGGGACCCGATGTGGATCGACCCGACGTTCATCAGCGTCGCCGCCGGGAAGCCGATGCAGCTCGCCTCGCCGAGCGTCCCGAAGGCATCTCCGGCTCGGGTGCCGGGGACGACCTCCCCCGCCCGCTCCAGCCACCGCCAGGCGGCATGCACGGCACGGTTGGTCAGTCGTTCGCGTCGGGTCACGCCCGGCAGGTTACTCATCGGGGTCCGCAGACTAGGATCACGGAGTGCACGAGGTCTCCGTCATCGCCTACTTCGCGGACGATCCCACGCGGACCTATCAGCTGGTCCAGTGGCTCCCCGTCCTCGAGCTCCTGCACGCCCAGCACCGGGTCGGCGTCGTCGTGCGGGACGAGGAGTCCGCGACCCTGCTGCGGGCGCGGACGTCCCTGCCGGTCTTCTGCGCACCGTCGTTCCCCGAGCTGACGGCCCTCTACGCCGGGCTCGACGCCCGGGTCGTGCTCTACTGCAACAACTCCATCCTCAACTTCCAGTCACTCATCGACGGTCGCGTCCTGCACGCCCACATCAACCACGGCGAGAGCGACAAGCAGAGCATGGCCAGCAACAACGCCAAGGCCTACGACCGGGTCTTCGTGGCCGGCGAAGCGGCCGTGCAGCGGCACGCGAGCGGCCTGCTGGAGTTCGACACCAGCCGCCTGGTCCGCACGGGGCGACCCCAGCTGGACCTGCGCCCGGCTCCGCTGCTGGCGCCGAGCGAGCGTCGTACCGTCCTCTACGCGCCCACCTGGGAGGGCGACGCGGAGTACAACGACTACACCTCCCTGGACACCACAGGTGCCGACATCGTCCGGGCCCTGCTGGCCGTGCCCGGGGCGCGGGTCGTCTACAAGCCGCACCCCAAGGTGGCCAGCAGTGTGACGCCGGCGGTGCGCGAGGCCCACCGCGAGATCCTGGCACTGGTGTCCGCCGCCGCCCGGCGGGAGCCGGACGCCGGCCACACGTCGATCACGGTCGGCGACATCCTCGCGGTCATGCCGGACTGCGACGCGATCGTCACCGACGTCTCCTCCGTCGGCCTCGACTGGCTCTTTCTGCGCACCGAGAAGCCGATCTTCATCACCGACCGGCACCCCGACGCCGAGAAGATGCGCCGGGAGGTCCCGGTGAGCCGCTGCGCCGATGTCATCGACGAGGTCGACGTGGCGCGCCTGACCGCCCTCGTCGTCGCGCGGCTCGAGCACGACGAGCACCACCTGGCCCGGGTGGCGATGCGGCACCACTACTTCGACGACCTCCAGGTCGGCGAGAGCACGACGCGCTTCCTGCACGCCGTCGACGAGCTGGTGACGCTGCGGGATCGGTTGCTGGGTGCGGACGCGTCCCGCGACGACGAGGCCGACACCGCGTGACGACTCGCGGGGCTTTCTAGGATCACCGGCATGCAGGCAGTGAGGTACGACGCGTACGGCGCGATGCCCACGCTCGTGGACATTCCCGCACCCGACTGTCCCGACGACGGCGTGGTCATCGAGGTGCACGCCACCGGCGTCTGCCGGTCCGACTGGCACGCCTGGCAGGGCCACGACCCGGTGGCACTGCCGCAGGTGCCCGGCCACGAGTTCGCGGGCGTGATCGCCGCGGTGGGCAGGGACGTGACGGCGCGTCGGGTCGGCGAACGCGTCACGGCGCCATTCGTCTGCGGCTGCGGGCGTTGCGAGTGGTGCGCGGCGGGCGAGGCCCAGGTGTGCCCGGACCAGTCACAGCCGGGGTTCACCATGGCGGGCTCGTTCGCCGAGCTGGTGGCCGTGCCGGCGGCCGCGCTCAACGTCGTCCCGCTGCCCGACGGCCTCGACTTCGTCACGGCGGCGTCCCTGGGCTGTCGCTTCGCCACCGCCTACCGCGCCCTCACCGTCCACGGCCGGGTCCGGGCCGGCGACTGGGTGGCCGTGCACGGCTGCGGCGGCGTCGGCCTGGCTGCCGTGATGATCGCGACCGCGCTGGGCGCCCGCGTCGTGGCGGTGGACGTCTCCGCTCCGGCCCTTCGGCTGGCGGCGGAGCTCGGTGCGGAGGTGCTCGTCGAGGGTGGTGCGGACGCCGTACGCCGGGTCGTCGACGCCACCGGCGGTGGCGCGCACGTGTCGCTCGATGCCGTCGGCTCGAGCGGGACGGCCGTCGCATCCGTGTCGTGCCTGCGACCGCGTGGCCGGCACGTCCAGGTGGGGCTGCTGCTCGGCGAGCACGCCACCCCTCCCCTGCCGATGGGGCTGGTGGTCGCCCGGGAGCTCGAGATCCTCGGCAGCCACGGCATGGCCGCCGCGGACTATCCGGCGATGCTCGAGCTCGTGGCCGCCGGAACGCTGCGGCCGGATCTGCTCGTCGGCTCCGTCATCGGGCTCGACCAGGCCGGCGCAGCCCTGGCCGCGATGAGCCGACCGGCGATCACCGCCGGCGTCACCGTCGTGCGCGTGCGGGGCTGAGCCGGTCGGCTCGTGGCTGCCCGGGCACGGTCCCTAGGTCGGCGGATACCAGCGCACGCACAGGGCGTCGTGCGTGAGCGGTGCGGTCGTCGTACCCGCCGCGGCGCACGCTCGCTCGACCAGCTGCTCGGTCTCGTCGAGTGCCGCCTGGCACTCATCCTCGGGGAGCAGCCGGACGTGCGAGACCGTCGACACGAAACCCCGCCACTGCCGCGGCGTGAGTGTCCAGGTCCAGCGGAACGCGCGCTGCTCGGCGCGACCCGCCGAAAGTCCGATGCGGTCCAGGGGGTCGAGGTCGTCGGGAGGCTGCAGGGCCGGGTCGAGCCTGAGGGCGCGCCACTCCCAGTCGTGCCGCAGCACGGGAACGTTCCACACGCAGCCGAGCCAGCCGGTGGGCGTGAGCACGCGGGCCACCTCCGCGGCGGCGTCCAGCTTCGGGAACCAGTGCCATGCGTCCGCGACGAGGACCGCGTCGACCGAGGCATCACCCAGCGGGAGGGAGGTGGCCACGGTCTCGTGGATGCGCAGCCCAGGGTGGCGCCGGCTCAGGATGCCGAGCATGCGTCCATCGGGCTCCACCACGTCGAGCTCGAGGTCACGCTCGGTCAGCCGGTCGGTGAGCTTGCCCGTCCCCGCACCGACCTCGGCAACGTGGACAGCGTGCGGCGGCACGAGCCAGTCGACGGCGGCGTCGGGGTAGGTGGGACGCCAGCCGTCGTACTCCTCCGCCCACGCTCCGAAAGAGGTTGCGCGTGCGGCGTCCATGCCCGTGATCCTGACAGTCGCCGCGAGCCGCCTCAAGCACTCACAAGCGGGGGGTGTGGATATCACTCGCGTCGTGGTCGGTGCCTGATCCAGGTGGGTGGTGGGTGTCCTGGTTTGGGTGGTGGGAGGAACTCGGGCAGCTGGTCGTGGGGGTTGAGACGCACTTCCCAGGGGGTGTGGTGGATGACGCGGTGGTGGTGCCCACAGAGCAGGACCAGGTTGTCCAGGGAGGTGGGGCCGTGGTTGGCCCAGTGGATGATGTGGTGGGCGTGGCCCATCACCGGCGGTCATGTGCAGCCCGGGAACGCACAGTGCTGGTCGCGGCACACCAGGGCGCGCCACAGGGCGGGGGTGACCAGGCGGTGGGTGCGCCCGACGTCGAGGACCTCACCGTGGGTGCCGAGCACGACCGGGATGATGTCCGCATCACAGGCCAGGCGGCGGATCACGGAGGGTGGCAGGTCGAGGCCGTCTTCGGTCAATGAACTGCCGGCACCGAGGGTGGCCCAGTCGATCTGGCCTCTGAGCACCTCGAGGCTGGTGGTCACGCTGATCCGGGGGCGGGCGCCGTGACAGTCCGGGGCCGCGTCGGTGGTCAGCGCGTGCTGGGCGATGCCGATGAGGGCGTCCCAGAGCCTGGCGCCGTGATCGCGTGGGTCCGTCTCGTCTTCCTCGCAGGTCTCCGGGTCGGTCGCCGGGGCGGGTGCGGTCAACGGAAGCAGTGCGGCCTTGAGGGTGGCGGCGTCCTCGACCGTGCCGCGGCCGCGGACCCGGACCCCGCCGGCACCGTCCTCGGTGATCGCCAGGAACCGGCCCAGGTGCGCCGCCCTCGCTTCGCGGTCGGCGGCCTTCTCGGCCTCCCGCTCGGAGCGGTCGGGATCGGCGACCTCGAGCAGGTGCCTGGCCGCCTTGGCCAGGTCGGTCGCGTTGAGCCGGGTCGCCTGGTCGAGGAGGAACTCCTCACCCTGC
>JAOPXF010000371.1 GCA_025965295.1 Nocardioides sp. | reverse complement strand
AGGCGAGATCCGCCTGGACCACAGCCACGACGGACGAGTCGCCAACCTGACGCTCTCGCACGGCCGCTACAACGTCATCACCTGGGAGACCCGGCAGGTGATGGCCGAGCGCTTCGCGGAGATCGATGCGGACCGGACTGTGCAGGTGGTCGTCATCCGCGCCGAGGGCGAGCACTTCACCTCCGGCGGCGACATCGCGGGCTTCATGGAGGTGGACCCGGTCGACCTCACCGACCTCGGCCACAACATCACGGCGCCGTCGCGCAGCCCCAAGCCGGTGATCGCCTCCATCGACGGCTACTGCTTCGGCGTGGGGCTGGAGCTTGCCCTGTCCTGCGACATCCGGATCGCGACCGACCGGTCCCGGTTCGCCCTGCCCGAGATGAAGCTCGGGATGATCCCGGGCAGCGGCGGCACCCAGCGTCTGGCGCGGCTGATCGGTCTGTCCCGGGCGAAGTACCACATCCTCACCGGCGAGCGGATCACCGGGCAGCAGGCCCTGGACTGGGGGCTCACCTCGCACAACTGCGCGGACGCCCCCGAGCTCGAGAAGGAGACCGAACAGGTCGTGACCACGCTGCTCGGCCATTCGCCGATGGCGCTGAGGACCGCCAAGGAGGTCCTCGACCGCGGGGTGGACGGGCCCCTCTACACCGGCATCGAGCTGGAGCGGAAGGCCTACGCCATGCTGCGCGCCAGCCACGACTTCGCCGAGGGCGTCGCGGCGTTCGGCGAGAAGCGCAAGCCGAAGTTCGAGGGTCGGTGAGCGGCAGGTGAAGGCCGCCCCGTTCGCCTACGTCCGCCCCGGCTCGACCCAGGACGCCCTCGCCGAGCTCGGCCGCGACGGCGCCAAGGTCCTCGCGGGCGGCCAGTCGCTCGTGCCGGTGCTGGCCATGCGGCTGGGGCGACCCTCCACGCTCGTCGACATCAACGCGGTGCCCGAGCTGAGCCGCATTTCACGTGACCACGGCACGCTGCGGATCGGAGCGACCGTGCGCCAGCGCCAGGTCCAGTACGACGCGGCCACCGCGGCCGTCCCGCTGCTGCGCATGGCGCTGCCGTGGGTCGGGCACCGCGAGATCCGCAGCCGCGGAACCGTCTGCGGGAGCATCGCTCACGCCGACCCGTCGGCCGAGCTGCCGGCCGTGGCGTCCTGCCTGGACGCGACGATGGTGGTGGCCGGCGCCGAGGGCGTCCGCGAGATTGCGGCGGGGGAGTTCTTCACCGGCGCGATGACCACCGTCATCGGTGCCGAGGAGCTGCTCACCGAGGTGCGGTTCCCGATCGCCGCGCCCGGCGAGGGCCACGGCTTCGGCGAGTTCGCCCGCCGGCACGGCGACTTCGCGCTGGCGGGGGTGGTGGTGCGCGTGCGGACCCGCGACGAGCGGGTCGACGCCCGGGTCAGCTGCTTCGGGGTCTCCGACCACCCGGTCAGCCGCGACATCTCCGGCGAGCTGCAGGCGGCCCTCGCCGCTGTGGGACCGACGCCGGCCGAGCCCGACCTCCGCCGGGCGCTCGCCGAGCACGCCGAGCGGATCACCTCGGACGTGGTCGACACCGGGGGCGACGCCCACGCCAGCACGGCGTATCGCCGCCGGCTGACGGCCGGGCTGCTGGCGCGCGAGGTCGCCCGGGCCTACCTCAAGTCCCTGCGCTCCGCAGAGGAAGGAACCTCCCGATGAGTCTCCCGAACGCCTACGCCCGCGCCGAGGCCGACGAGCTGGTCGAGGTGACCATGACCGTCAACGGCAGCGAGACGACCATGTCGCTGCCGTCCCGGGTCACCCTGTCCGACGCGCTGCGCGACCACCTCGGCCTGACAGGTACTCACGTCGGCTGCGAGCACGGCATCTGCGGCATGTGCACGATCCTGGTCGACGGCGAGGCCGCCCGCGCCTGCCTGCTCTTCGCGGTGCAGCTCGACGGCGCGGAGGTCACGACCGTCGAGGGACTCGGCCGCCAGGACGACCTGCACCCGCTGCAGGAGGCGTTCGGCCGGCACCACGCCCTGCAGTGCGGCTTCTGCACCCCCGGCTTCCTGATGAGCGCCTACGACCTGCTCCGCCACGAGCCCGACGTGAGGACCGAGGACCTGCCGGACGAGCTGTCGGGGGTCCTGTGCCGCTGCACGGGCTATCGCAACATCGTCGACGCCGTCGCCGACGTCGCGCACGCTCACCGCGACGGCCTCCCGGGGCCCGCCAACTGCGCGCAGCGCACCCTCGTCGGACGCACCCCGGCCGGCGCCGGCGCGGCGTCCGCGGTCGAGGAGCCCGAGCCGATGGCTGGGACCGGCGGGCACCCCGAGGAGATCGTCCTGCCCGGCGGGGAGCCCACCATCAGCGTGGACGTGACCACCCAGCTCGAGTCCGGACCCGACGACGTCGCCCGGGTCTTCGGCGACATCCGTCTGCTGGCCCGCTGCCTGCCGGGAGCGGAGCTGACCGACGAGCTGGGGAACGACTGGTACCGCGGTCGGGCGCGGATCGCGCTCGGGCCGGTCCGGCTCTCCTTCGCGGGGATGGCGCACATCCTCGAGCAGACGGACGACCGGATCGTGATGCGCGGCCAGGGCCAGGACACCGGTGGTGGTGGCGCCCAGGCCGACATCGTGATGACCGCGACCCCCTCCGCCTCCGGCGTCTCCCTGCAGGCCGAGGCCAAGGTCTTCCTCACCGGCCGCATCGCCGGCTTCGGCAGGTCCCTCGCCGGCGACGTCAGCCGACGCATGTTCGAGGAGTTCGCCCGCTCCCTGGACCGCGCCGCCGCCGGCGCCGAGCCGGACGCGCACAGCCGCCCACCCGGCGCCGTGTCGATCCTCGTCGGTGCCCTCTCGGACCGCTTCCGCCAGCGTCTCGCCCGGCTGCGTCGCGGCCGTGGTCGTCGTACCCCCTAGGGAAGGAACCAACCCATGTCTCGGACGCCTCACGACCCCGCCGCTGCACCTCCCAGCAGGTCCGCCCTGCCCGCAGCCTTCGCCTCCGTCATGGGGTGGTCCTTCGACCTCTTCGACCTGTTCCTGCTGCTATACGTCGCCGAGGCGGTCGGGCACCAGATCTTCCCCGCCGAGTCCGAGACGCTCAGCCTGGCCCTGGTCTTCGCGTCGTTCGCGGTCAGCATCGTGATGCGTCCCGCCGGCGCGGCCTTCTTCGGCGAGCTCGCCGACCGCAAGGGCCGCAAGACGATCATGGTCACCGTGATGGCCGGCGTCGGCCTCTCGACCGCCGCGATGGGGCTGGTGCCCACCTACGCCGCCGCCGGGGTGCTGGCGCCGATCCTGTTCCTGGTCCTGCGCGTCATCCAGGGCCTCTTCGTCGGCGGGGTCACCGCGACCACGCACACCCTCGGCACCGAGAGCGTCCCCCCGCGCTGGCGCGGCCTGATGAGCGGCCTGATCGGCGCGGGCGGTGCGGGCATCGGGGCTGCCATGGCCAGCATCGTCTTCATCGTCGTCAGCCACTTCTTCCCCGGCGGCTCCTTCGACGACTTCGGCTGGCGCGTGATGTTCTTCAGCGGCCTCCTCGGCGGCCTCCTGAGCCTCTTCGTGCTCCGCAAGGTCGAGGAGTCGCCCATGTGGCTCGCGGCCCAGGCGGGAGCAGACGCCGGGGCCCCGGCCGTGAAGCTGCGGTTCGCGGACCTGGTGACGGGCGAGTACCGCAGCATCACGCTCCTGAACATCGCCGTGGCCGCGGGCGGCGGGGCCATGTACTACCTGACCTCCGGCTTCCTGCCCACCCTGCTCGGCTCGGTCGTCGAGATGCCCAGCGGCTCCCGAGGGACGGTCCTGCTGACGAGCAGCCTCGTCGTCGTCATCGCCTCGGTCCTCGCGGGGGAGGCCAGCCAGCACTGGGGCCGCCGGCGCACCATGCTGGTGCTCGGCAGCGTCAACCTCGTCGCCCTCCCGGCGCTCACGCTCTTCATCGCCAGGAGCGATCCGGGGAGCACCACCCGCGTCCTCCTGGCCGCGTGCCTGCTCGCGTTCCTCGCGAACGCCGCGTACTCGCCGGTCATGATCTTCCTCAACGAGCGCTACCCGACCGCCATCCGGTCACGCGGGACGGCCGTCTCGTGGAACACCGGCTTCATGATCGGCGGACTGCTGCCCACCTTCGTGAACCTGCTGAGCCCGAGCGTGCCGGACGTCCCCGGTCGGCTCGCGATCTTCATCGTCGGCTCCGCGGCGCTCTTCCTGGCTGCCGTCGCGCTGAGCCCCGAGACGCGCGGACGCCTCGAGGCGGGACCACCCAGCCACCCCCGACGGGAGCTCGCCCCCTAGTTCCAGTCCAGGTCCTGCCGCGCGTCGAGCTCGCTGCCGGGCACCGCCGCGAGTCCGAGCAGGTCGGTGGCCAGGTTGGCCACGTCCCCGTTGCGCACCGGCTGGGCGCCGGCGTACGACGGCCGCCTCTTGCCGGGGTCGACGTAGTCGGGGTTGAGGGCGTAGAGGTCGTCGGCCGTCACGCCCGGACCCCAGACCAGGAACGGCACCCGGTAGTTGTAGAGCTTGGTCCGGTCGGAGTGGCTGGCGCCCTTGCCGCCGTGGTCGGCGGTGAGGACGACGACGAGGTCGTCGGACAGGCTGGCATGGTCCTCGATGGTGCGCAGCACCGTCCCGATCAGGTGGTCGGTGCGCTTGACGGCGTCGACGTACGCGGGGGACATGAAGCCCGACGCGTGGCCGGTGCGGTCCGGCAGCGAGACGTGCAGGAACGTGAACTGCCGCGTGGCGTCCACGAGGTCCTGGCGTGCCTTGCGGACCAGGGCCTTCTGGTTCTCGTCGACCGTGAACCGGTCGATGGCCTTCGGCCAGGAGCGCTGGTAGAGCGAGAACTTGGTCTTGGTGGAGAAGAGCGCGGTGGCGCCGCCCGCCTGGTGGACGCGGGTGAAGACCGATGCCACCGCATGACCGGCGGCCTTCTGAACGGTCGTGCGGGGGCGGTCGTCGTCCCACGTGACCCCGTGGCCGCCCTTGCGCTTGTCGATCCGGCGGCCGGTGAGCATCCCGGGGTGGTTGGGGAGAGTGACGGTCTGCTCGACCTCGGTGCGGGCGTTGAAGGTCGACGCCCCCTCGTCGAGGAGCCGGTGGAACGCCGGCGCCCCGTCGTGACCGAGCTGGCGGATCGCGCTGACGTTGAGGCCGTCGATCGAGATCGCGAGCACCCGGGTGGAGGTGCCACGCGCCGCCGGTGCGGGGGCGGACGACGGACCGGCCGGTTGGCTCGCCGCATGGCAGGCGCCGCCCGTGGTGACGAGCAGCGCGGTGGCGAGCGCGGTGGCGGACGATCGGACGAGGTTGACCCGTGACATGCGACCGACAGTACGTGACGCCGATCTCCTCTTCAGCCGTGTCCTTCGCTCTCGGCGACGCGACCATCTAGCCTTGCCGCTGTGCGAGCAGTCACCAGCGATGCCCCGGTCGGCATCTTCGACTCCGGCTTCGGTGGTCTCACCGTCGCCCGGTCCGTCATCGACCAGCTGCCGCACGAGTCGATCGTGTATGTCGGCGACACGGCCCGGCAGCCCTACGGGCCCAAGCCGATCGGCGAGGTGCGTGAGTACGCCCTCGAGTGCCTCGACCACCTCGTGGACCAGGGAGTCAAGGCGCTCGTCATCGCGTGCAACTCCGCGAGCGCTGCCATGCTGCGCGACGCGCGCGAGCGGTACGACGTGCCGGTCGTCGAGGTCATCTACCCCGCGACCCGGCGCGCCGTGGCCGCGAGCCACAACAACCGGATCGGCGTGATCTGCACGCGCGCCACCGCCGAGTCGATGGCGTACGACGACGCGTTCGCCGCCGCCCCGCACGTCCAGCTCTTCACCCAGCCGTGCCCGCGCTTCGTCGACTTCGTGGAGGCCGGGGTCACCGGCGGCGAGGAGCTGCTGTCGGTCGCGCACGAGTACCTCGACCCGCTGACCGAGGTCGGCATCGACACGCTGATCCTGGGGTGCACCCACTACCCCCTGCTGACGGGCGCGATCTCCTACGTGATGGGCGACGACGTCACGCTGGTCAGCAGCGCCGAGGAGTGCGCCAAGGACGTCTACAAGATGCTCGCCCGCACCGGGCTGATGCGCGAGGGCGGCGACCCGACGTACACCTTCCTCACCACGGGCGCACCGGGGGAGTTCGAGAGCATCGGCCGCCGCTTCCTGGGCCCCGAGATGGTGGCCGCCTCCCAGTTCGCCGGCGGCCTTGCATGAACCACCCCACGAGACCGATCGCTGCGCTCACGCTCCCGCGGGGACCCCGATGAAACTCACGATCGTGGGCTGCTCGGGCTCCTACCCGGGCCCCGACTCGCCCGCGAGCTGCTACCTCCTCGAGGCCGACCACGTCGACGAGACGGGGGCCAGCCGCACCTGGCGGGTCCTGCTCGACCTCGGCAGCGGTGCGCTGGGCGCCCTGCACCGCTACGTCGACCCGCTCTCGGTCGACGCCGTCCTGCTCAGCCACCTGCACGCCGACCACTGCCTGGACCTCGCGGGCTTCTACGTGATGCGCAAGTACCACCCCTCCGGACCGCAGCCCCGGATCCCCGTCTGGGGTCCCGTCGGGACCGCCGACCGGATGGCGCGCGCCTACGACCTGGCCCTGGACCCTGGCATGACCAACGAGTTCGACTTCCGCACCTGGGAGGGGCCGGTCGAGATCGGGCCGTTCACGGTCCGTCCCGTCCCCGTCGAGCACCCCGTGCCGGCCTTCGGGCTGCGCGTGTCCGCGGACGGCGTGAGCCTCGCCTACAGCGGTGACACCGGCCCGTGCAGCGGACTCGACGACGTCGCCGAGGGTGTCGACCTGCTGCTGGCCGAGGCGTCGTTCCGGTCGGGAGACCCCAACCCGGTCGGGCTGCACCTCACCGGCAACGACTGCGGCGACGTGGCGCGGCGGCGCGGTGTGAAGAGGCTGATGCTCACCCACATCCCGCCGTGGTACGACCCCCAGGTCGCCCTGCGCGAGGCGCGGGCCCAGTACGCCGGGCCGGTCGAGCTGGCCGTGGCCGGGGCCGTCACCGAGATCTGAGGCGGCCCGCCGGGTGGGTCAGGGGGTGGCGAACCTGACCGTGACGGGCACCCCGGTCGAGGCGTCGCTCGGGCTCTGGATGCCGACGCTGAGCTTCTTCCCGACGAGCTTGCGCAGGCTGGTGCCCTTCTTGGTGGCACGGATCTTGTAGACGAACTTCCCGTCCGTCGCGCGGCAGCTGACCCGGAGCTTCGGCTTCTTCGTCTTGCTCGTGGTGCCGTCGGCGGTGAGCTGGTAGCCCGACTCGGTCTTCGCCACCTGGGCGGGGATGCTGTGGCTCTCCTTGCCGCAGGAGGCCCCGGTCGCGCGCAGCAGGCCCGGTCGAGCAGGGGTGCTCCCGTCCTGCCCCAGGAGGCCGGCCATCCGGAGGCACGCGCCGAGCATCAGGAGCGCCATCGAGCTGTACTCCACGTTCAGCTCCACGTCTTCGTCGTCGTGGTTCCCGGCGGCCAGGGCGAGGTTGTGGATCATGATGCAGACCAGCAGCTTCTTGCCCTTCGACAAGCTGCCGAGCACGTGGGTCAGCTGGTCGAAGCTGTCTGCCTCCGGCTCCGTCGCGCCGGCCTGGGGCGTGACGGTGACCGTGAGCTTCTTCGCCTGCTTGCTCAGCGTGGGCGTGGTGACCAGCGAGCTGCCGCCGGCGGGCACCGTGGTGTCGATCTCGGCCGGGAAGTGGTCGCCGTCGCGCTCCGCCGCGGGTCTGGCCGACGCCGGCGCGGCACCGAGCATCGTCGCGGCCAACGCGGTGGCCACCACGGCGACGAGGCTCGTGCGCACAAGGCTCACGCGGGGACGGTACGTCGCCCCGGCGGTGACCGTCCATGGCCCGAACGGGCCGTTCGGGACCACCCCGGCGGGCCTACCCCAGGCCGGCGTCGTGCACGCAGATCGCGATCTGGACCCGGTTGGTGACCTGGAGCTTGTCGAAGAGCCGGGACACGTGTGCCTTCACGGTCGGCACCGAGAGGTGCAGCTCGCCGGCGATCTCCGCGTTGCTGAGCCCGCGGCCGACCGCGAGGGCGACGTCACGCTCCCGGCCGGTCAGCACGCCCAGACGCAGCTCCGCCTCGGCCGTGCGGTCGGTCTCGGAGTCGCTGCGCAGGCGGCGGATCAAGGTGCGTGTCACCGACGGTGACAGCATCGGCTCACCGGCCGCGACCTTGTGGATGGCGTCGAGGATCAGGGCCGGCGGGGTGTCCTTGAGCAGGAAGCCGTCCGCACCGGCCGCCAGGGCACCGACGACGTGCTCGTCGGCGTCGAACGTCGTGAGCACGATGACCCTGGGCGGGTCGGGGCGCGCGTGCATCTCCCGGGTCGCGTCGAGGCCGCTGAGCAGCGGCATCCGGATGTCCATGAGCACCACGTCGGGCTGCAGGCTGGCCGCCAGCGCGACGCCCTCACGCCCGTCCCCGGCCTGGCCGACCACCTCGACCCCGCTCTGACCGCAGAGCATCAGGGTGAGCGCGGAGCGCACCAGGGGGTCGTCGTCGAC
>JAOPXF010000331.1 GCA_025965295.1 Nocardioides sp. | reverse complement strand
CCTCGGCGGTCTCGGGGTTCCAGAACGACATGCCCATCGAGCGCATCGCCTCCTGCGCGCCCGGCGCGGTGGCGTCGGCGAAGCGCGCCTCGACCAGCTCGTCGGTGACCAGCTGCTGGTTGACCACCATCGTCGAGATGAACGCGCGCAGCGCCTCGGGCGTCGGGTCGGCGCCGAAGTCCATCAGCCGCTGCACGCCCTCGGTCGGGTCGGCGTGGAACAGGTTGAGCGACAGCCCACCCGGTCCCATCAGCACCAGCCGGCCGACCCGGTCGGGATAGGTGAGCGCGAGGCGCATCGCCGTACCGCCGCCGAGGCTGTTGCCCAGCAGGTGCACGCGGTCGATGCCGAGCTCGTCGAGCAGCTTGACGACGTGGTCGGCCGCGTGCCGGTAGTAGTTGCCGACGACGGGCGGCTTGTCGGATGCCCCGAAGCCGGGCTGGTCGACGAGCAGGGTGCGGAACGTCCGGGCGAAGGCCGGCAGCGCCGAGCCGAAGTTGGACCACGCCGAGGCGCCCGGGCCACCGCCGTGCAGCATCACGAGGGGCAGTCCCCCGCCCACCTTCTCCGCGCCGGGGTCGTCGGGACCGGCCTCGTAGTAGTTGAGGGTGATGTCCCCGGCCTTCGCCGAGTGCCGGACGGACTCCTTGTCGAAGCTCATCTGCTCAGTACATCCCCGGGTCGACCTTGTGACCGAACTCGTGGGCGCCGTACATCTGCAGCGCCCGCTCCGGGTCGTTGGCTGCGTGGACCCGACCGGCGTGGGCGTCGCGCCAGGCCCGCTGGAGGTAGGTGCCCTCGGCGAGCGCGCGGCCACCCGACGCCTCGAACAGCGCGTCGATGGCGTCGATCGCGCGCTGGCTGCCGATCACCTGGTCGCGACGGACCCTGAGCCGCAGGCCGAGCGGGATCTTCTCGCCGCGCTCGACGCAGGCCTGCTCCTCACGGATGTTGTTGGTCAGCAGGGCCCAGGCGGCGTCGATCTCGGATGACGCCCGCGCGATGCGGACCGCCGCGAAGGGGTCGAGCGAGGCCTTCTCGCCGAGGTACGCGGCGCGGGTCCGCTTCTGCTGCATCTCGACGTGCTCGGTGTAGGCACCCATCGCCATGCCGATGATCGGGGTGGTGATGGTGCCGGTGAAGATCGAGTGGAAGGGCAGCTTGTAGAGGTCGGAGGGGTTCTGCTCCTGGCCCGGGCCGAAGCAGCGGCCGGTGTCGCCCATCGAGAGCGTGAACGCCTCCGGGACGAACACGTCCTCGACCACGATGTCGTTGGAGCCGGTGCCCTTGAGCCCGACCATGTGCCAGACGTCGACGATCGTGTAGCTCTCGCGCGGCACCAAGAACGTGCGGAAGTCGACGACCTGCCCCTCCTCGTTGAAGACCAGCCCGCCGAGCAGCACCCAGCTGCAGTGGTCACAGCCGGACGAGAAGCTCCACTTGCCGGACAGCGTGAAGCCGCCCTCGGTGATGACCGCCTTGCCCGTGGGGGCGTACGACGAGCTCAGCCGGGTCGAGGTGTCCGAGCCCCACACGGCCTGCTGGGCCTCGTCGGCGAAGAGCGCGACCTGCCACGGGTGCACGCCGACCACGCTGGAGACCCAGCCGGTCGAGCCGCACGCGCTCGCGATGTCGCGGACCGCGGTGTAGAACGTGACGGGGTCGGACTCGAGGCCGTCGAAGCGCTTCGGCTGGAGCAGCCGGAAGAACCCCACCTCGTCCAGCTCCTTGATCGACGCCTCGGGCACGACGCGCAGCCGCTCGGCCTCGTCGGCCCGCTCCCGGATGGTGGGGAGCAGGTCACGGACGCCGTCGAGAACAGCCTGGGACTGCGAGCTCGCCATGGGACTTCTCCTGTCGTGGTGGACGGGTCAATACTAGAACACGTTCTTGTTTTGGTCGAGAGCGCACCCGGCGGGTCGGCCCGTCGTAGCCGGGACCGCGGGTCTTTCCCCCTACGCTGGGGCGATGCCCGTGAGCCGGAGTCGCAAGGCCCGGGCCGCCCGCAAGCGCAAGCGCCGGATGGACAGCGTCGAGCACGACCTGAGCGACGCGCAGTGGGACGCACTCAGGGCGGCCTGGGGCGGCTGTGCCTACTGCGGCGCGACCGGGATACCGCTCCAGCGCGACTGCGTGCTGCCGCTCTCGCGCGGCGGGCGCTACACGCTCGACAACATCGTCCCCGCCTGCGGCTCCTGCAACGCCAGCAAGTGCAACGACGAGGTCACCGGCTGGCTGCGTCGCCGCCGCCTCGACGAGCGCGCCTTCCTGGTGCGCCACCTGGAGGTCCGCTCGACTCTGGCGCCACCGGCACCTGTGGCCGACGCCCCGGCCTGACCCTTTCAGGGTCGAAACGCGTCGGCGCTCGCCTGCACCTTCGCGACGCATGCCGGCCAGTCGTAGCCCTCGCCGGGCATGTTGCTGTCGGTCGGGTGGAAGCCGACGGCCCGGTCGACCATCTCGCGCAGGATGTCGGCGTGTCCGGCGTGACGGTGGGTCTCGGTGGCCATGTGCACGAGGATCTGGTGCAGCGTGACCGGCGCATTCCCCCAGTGCGGGACGTGACCGATGGTGTCGAGGTCGAGCTCGTCGAAGGTGACCTCAGCGTGCGCCCAGGCCCTCCGGTAGAGGTCGACGACCCACTCCCGTCTCGCCGAAGTAGGCCAGCTCGACGCTCGCGAGGTGCTTCACGAGCCCGAGCAGGTTCGTCCCGGTCGGGGTCAGCGGCCGGCGCACGTCGTACTCGCTAGGCCCTCGAGCTTCCAGAGCACGGCGTCGCGCCCCTCCTGGAGGTACCGGACGAGGGTCTCCTTGGGGTCCTTCACGCACTCAGGATGCCACGCAGCGGATCAGCCGGCGCGGAACGAGCGCCTGACCTCGCTGGGCAGGGCGCCGGCAC
Source organism: Nocardioides sp. (assembly GCA_025965295.1). Classification (GTDB taxonomy): domain Bacteria; phylum Actinomycetota; class Actinomycetes; order Propionibacteriales; family Nocardioidaceae; genus Nocardioides. The sequence goes on along the minus strand of JAOPXF010000331.1, from coordinate 9,341 downwards.
GCTGGCGGAAGAACTTCGTGAAGTTGGAGGCCTCAGCGAAGCCGAGGTGCTCGGCGATCCGCCCGATGCCGAGCTCGCCGTGCGCGAGCAGCCGTCGCGCCTCCAGCATCACCCGCGCGTCGACCAGCTCCTTGGGGCTCTGGCCGGTCGCGGCCCGCGTGGCGCGGGCCAGGGTGCGGGTGGAGTAGCCGAGCCGCGCGGCGTACGCCGTGACGTCACGCTCGGTCCGGTAGTGCCGCTCCACGTCGTCGACCAGCTCGTCGAACACCCGCGAGCGCACGCGATCGCCCGGCTCCGCCCGGGACGCGAAGTCCAGGAGCGTGGCGGCGAGCAGCAGCCGCAGGATCGCGGCCCGGCGGACCGCGGCCGTGGGGCGCGGGTCGCCGGCCACCTGCACCAGGTCGCGGACCCGACGCACCAGCGGCTCGGCGGCGGCACCCTCGAGGACCGGGACTCGTGGCCGGACGAGCAGGTCGTCCCACTCCGGCAACACGTCGAGGAACGCCGCCTCGAAGATCACCACCGTGCCGTCGTACGCCGTCATGTCGCCCCACTGGTGCACCTGCCCGGCCCGCGCCCAGAGCACCGCTCCCGGCGCGAGTCCGACCTCCTCGAAGTCCACGACGTGCCGCCCAGCGCCCTCATGGACGACCAGCAGGAAGTGGAGGGCGAGGCGCTGCGGGCGCCGGAACTCCTCCGCGGGCGCTCGATCCCTCAGCTCGGCCACCGACATCACCTCGCAGCCGGGCACCTGGCCCCGGCCGGCCGCGAAGCCCACTCGTCGGATCGGCTCCTTGTGTCGCACATCCACCATGCTACGTCGCGCGCGCACCCGGTCTCGCGCTCTCGCTCGGCCTACTTTGAACAGGTAGGACCATCCACGAGAGGAACCACCATGAGCACCATCGTCATCTTCGGCGGCACCGGCTACGCCGGCGGCCACATCGCCCGCGAGGCCGTCCGCCGCGGTCACGACGTCACGTCGTACACCCGCTCGCTGCCGACGACGGCCGACGAGGGCGTCGAGACCCTCACCGGGTCCCTGCACGACGCGGACCTGGTCGCCCGGGTTGCCGCGGACGCCGACGTCGTCGTCGTGGCCACCCACGCCCTCGGCGGCGACGACCCCGACCTGATCGACGCCCTGCCGGTGCTGCGCGCCGCGGCGACCGCGGGCGGCAGCCGGCTCGCCTTCATCGGCGGCGCCGGCAGCTCGCTGGTGGCACCCGGTGGCCCCCGGCTGCTGGACGGCGACGACTTCCACGAGGAGTGGAAGCCCGAGGCAACCGCCCACGCGCAGGTCCTGGACGCACTCCGCGCGGACGAGACCTCGCTGGACTGGTTCTACGTCAGCCCCGCTGCCCTCTTCGGCGCCTGGGCTCCCGGGGAGGCGACCGGTCGCTACCGCACCGGTGGCGACGTGCTGGTCACCAAGGACGACGGCACCTCGGAGATCTCCGGCGCCGACCTCGCCGTGGCCTTCGTCGACGAGATCGAGCAGCCGAAGCACACCCGGCGGCGGTTCACCGTCGGGCACTGAGGGGTCAGAGGGCGGGTGGCTAGCATCGAGGAATGGTGGACGAGCTTCCCGACGTGCCCGACGACACCGTGACCCTGGCCGGGGGTGGGCGGATGCCGCTGCTCGGCTTCGGAACCTGGCAGATCAAGGGCGGCGACGCGGTCCGCGCGACGTCGGTGGCCCTCGAGGCCGGCTACCGGCACCTCGACACGGCGACGATCTACGGCAACGAGGGTGAGGTCGGGCGCGCCCTGGCCGACAGCGGCGTGCCCCGGGAGGAGGTCTTCCTCACCACCAAGTGCCCACCGAACCGGGCCGGCCGGGAGCTCGACACTCTTCGCGAGAGCCTCGACCTGTTGGGCACCGACCACGTCGACCTGTGGCTCATCCACTGGGCGGCATCGGGTTCGGTCAACATGGACATTTGGCGCGCGTTCGTCGAAGCCCGGGAGGCGGGCCTCGCCCGGGAGATCGGCGTCAGCAACTTCGACGTGTCGCTCATCGACGACATCACGAAGGCGACCGGCATCGCACCCGCGGTGAACCAGATCGAGTGGAGCCCGCTGCTGTTCGATGCCGGGACGCTCGCCGAGCATCGCGCCCGCGACATCGTGCTCGAGGGCTACAGCGCGTTGCGAGGGGGCACGCTCCACCACCCGGTGATCGTCGCCATCGCCGAGCGTGTGGGTCGCACACCGGCGCAGGTGATCATCCGCTGGCACCTGCAGCACCAGGTGGTCGTGATTCCGAAGTCGGTCCACGCCGATCGGATCCGGTCCAACGCCGACGTCGGAGGTTTCAGGCTGTCCGACGACGACATGGCGTCGCTCGACGGGCTCCACTGACCCACCCGGACATCACGCCCGGGAGTTCGCCGCTTCCTTCTTGTGCTCGGCCTCCTGCTCGGCCAGGTCTCGACCCTCGCGCTTGAGCATCAGCGCGATGTCGATGAGCTGGTCCTCCTGGCCGCCGATCAGCTTGCGGCGACCGGCCTCGAGCAGGATCTTGGCGCCGGAGACGCCGTAGCGGTCGGCGGCGTTGCCGGCGTGCTTGAGGAACGAGCTGTAGACGCCGGCGTAGCCCATCATCAGCGTCATCCGGTCGAGCTGGCACTCCTCCGGCATGGCCGGCTTGATGACGTCCTCGGAGGCGTCCACGATCGTGAGGAAGTCGATCCCGGTCCTCCAGCCCAGCTTGTCGCAGACCCCGACGAACGCCTCCAGCGGCGTGTTGCCGGCACCGGCACCGAAGCGCCGCACCGAGCCGTCGATCTGAGTGGCTCCGGCCCGGGCCGCGATCACGGTGTTGGCGACTCCGAGGCCGAGGTTCTCGTGGCCGTGGAAGCCCACGGTGGCCTCGTGACCGATCTCGGCCTCGACCGCGGCGACCCGGTCGGCGGTCTGCTCCATCACGAGGGCCCCGGCGGAGTCGACGACGTAGACGCACTGGTTGCCCGCGTCGACCATGATCCGGGCCTGCTTCGCCAGCACCTCGGGGGGCTGGGTGTGGCTCATCATCAGGAAGCCGACCGTCTCGAGCCCCAGCTCGCGCGCCAGCCCGAAGTGCTGGATCGAGGTGTCGGCCTCGGTGCAGTGGGTCGCGATGCGGCAGATCTGACCGCCGTTGTCCTGCGCGGCGCGGATGTCGTCCTTGGTGCCGACACCCGGGAGCATCAGGAACGCGATCTTCGCGCGCTTCGCGGTCTCGGCCGCGATCCTGATCAGCTCCTGCTCGGGGGTGCGCGAGAAGCCGTAGTTGAACGACGAGCCGCCGAGCCCGTCGCCGTGCGTCACCTCGATGACCGGCACGCCGGAGGCGTCGAGGGCCTCGACGATGTCGTGCACCTCCTGCGCGGTGAACTGGTGCCGCTTGTGGTGCGAGCCGTCGCGCAGGCAGGTGTCGGTGAGCCGCAGGTCCAGGTCGTCGGACCAGACCCGGGTGAGGATGTCGCGGTCGTTCACAGCATGCTCCTGGCGATGTTCTGGCCGACCTGCGTGGCCGCGGCGGTCATGATGTCGAGGTTGCCGGCGTACGGCGGCAGGACGTCGCCCGCGCCCTCGACCTCGACGAAGATGCTGACCTTGGTCTGGCCACGGGTGGCCGGCGACGGGTCGTCGATCTGTGGCTCCTGGAGCAGCCGGTAGCCCGGGACGTACTCCTGGACGGCCTTCTCCATCGCGAAGACGCTGGCGACGATTGCGTCCCGGTCGGCGTCCGGGGAGACCGCGCAGAAGATCGTGTCGCGCATGATCATCGGCGGCTCGGCGGGGTTGAGGATGATGATCGCCTTGCCGTGCTCGGCCCCGCCGATGGTCTCGACGCCCGACGCCGTGGTGCGGGTGAACTCGTCGATGTTGGCGCGCGTGCCGGGGCCGGCGGACATGCTCGACACCGACGCCACGATCTCGGCGTACGACACGGCGGCCGCGCGCGAGACCGCCGCGACCATCGGGATCGTGGCCTGGCCGCCGCAGGTGATCATGTTGACGTTCATCGCGGCGACGTGCTCCTCGCCGTTGACCGGCGGGATCACCGCCGGTCCGACCGCGGCCGGGGTCAGGTCGACGGCCCGGATGCCGGCCTCCTCGTAGCGCGGGGCGTACTCGCGGTGCACGTAGGCCGAGGTCGCCTCGAAGATCAGGTCCGGCAGCTCGTCCTGCTTGAGCAGCCAGTCGACGCCCTCGTGGCTCGCCTCGAGGCCCTGGCCCGCGGCGAGCCGGAGCCCCTCGCTGGACGGGTCGACGCCGATCATCCAGCGTGGCTCGATCACGTCGGACCGGAGCAGCTTGTACATCAGGTCGGTGCCGATGTTGCCGGGCCCCACGATCGCGGCGGTCAGCTTGGCCATACGACTTGCTCCTTGAACTCGACGCGCATCGGCGCGAAGCCGCTGATAGAGGTCACGGGACGATAGTAGAACCTGTTACAGTTCCTGCCCATGAGCACCCCCTCGCCCGGGCCTCAGCCGGAGCGCCTGCCCGCCGAGGTGGACGTCGTCGTCGTGGGGGCCGGAGGCGCCGGCATGACGGCAGCGCTGGCCGCCGCGAGGCACGGCCTCGACACGGTCCTGGTGGAGAAGAGCGCCTACTTCGGCGGCTCGACGGCCCGCAGCGGCGGTGGCGTGTGGATGCCCGGCAACTACGCCCTGGAGGCCGCCGGCCAGGCCGACGACCCGGCCCTGTCGAAGCTCTACCTCGACACGATCGTGGGCGACGTGGTGCCCAAGGTGCGGCGGGACACCTTCATCGACCGCGGCGCCGAGGTCCTGGACTTCGTCCGGGACAACACCCCGCTGCGCTTCACCTGGGTCCCGCAGTACGCCGACTACCACCCCGAGCGGCCCGGCGGCCGGGCCGCGGGACGCAGCTGTGAGCCGGTCCCGATGGACGCCCGCTTCCTGGGCGACGAGCTGGACCGCCTGCACCCGCAGTACACCAAGGCGCCCGCGAACATGATCGTCACCCAGGCCGACTTCCGGAAGATCAGCCTCGGGATGCGGACCCTCAACGGTCCGCTGACGCTGGCCAAGGTGTTGCTCAAGCGACTGGTCAGCGGGCTGCTCCGGCGCCGGATGTACGCGATGGGCAACGCGATCGCGATCGGCCTGCGCAAGGGCCTGCTCGACGCCGGCGTGCCGGTCCACTACGAGACCGAGCTGACCGACCTGCTCGTCGAGGACGGCCGGGTCACGGGCGTGACGGTGCTCCGCAACGGCGAGACCTCGACGATCCGGGCCCGCCGCGGCGTGATCCTCGGCAGCGGCGGGTTCGAGAAGAACCTCGAGATGCGCGAGAAGTACCAGCCCCAGCCGACCTCGGTCGACTGGACGACCGGATCGCAGTTCAACACCGGCGGCGGCATCCTGGCCGGTATCGCCGCCGGTGCCCAGACCGACCTGCTGGACGACGCCTGGTGGGGGCCGACGATCCCGCTCCCCAACGGCCCGTGGTTCTGCCTGGCCGAGCGCAACCTGCCCGGCTCGATCATCGTCAACCAGGCGGGCGAGCGGTTCATGAACGAGGCACTGCCGTACGTCGAGGCCGTGCACGAGATCTACCGCGGCGAGGCAACCGGCGTGGGCCACGTGCCGGCGTGGATGGTCATCGACCAGCGCTACCGCAACCGCTACCTGTTCGCCGGCCTGATGCCGCGCCAGCCCTTCCCGGGCCGTTGGTACAAGCACGGCACCATCCGCCGGGCCGACTCGCTGGCCGCGCTCGCCGCGGAGATCGACGTACCGCCCGAGGCGCTGGCCGCGACGGTCGAGCGGTTCAACGGCTTCGCCACGACCGGCGTCGACGAGGACTTCCACCGCGGCGAGAGCGCCTACGACAGGTACTACTCGGACCCGACGGTCAAGCCGAACCCGTCCCTGCACGCGATCGACCAGGGACCGTTCTACGCGGTCAAGATCGTGCCCGGTGACCTCGGCACCAAGGGCGGCCTGGTGACCGACGAACGAGCCCGGGTCCTGCGACCCGACGGCTCGGTCATCGGGGGCCTCTACGCCGCCGGCAACGTCTCCTCCGCCGTCATGGGCCGCACGTACGCCGGCCCGGGTGCCACGATCGGCCCCGCCCTCGCGTTCGGCTACCTCGCAGCCGAGGACATCGCGAACCACCCCGCAACGGAAGAGCCGGCCTGATGCCCATCGACCCGGCCGTCGCGATCGGCGCCCAGCTCCCGGACCGCACGTTCTCCTGGACCGAGAGCGACGTGCTGCTCTACCACCTCGCGCTCGGCGCGACCGACCTCTCCTACACGCTGGAGACCGCGGGCCTGCAGGTGCTGCCGTCGTTCGGCGTCGTGGCGCCGACCTTCCACGAGAGCGACCCGCCGCCGCTCGACCTGCCCGGCTGCGACATCAACCTCGCCCAGGTCGTCCACGGGTCGCAGTCGATCGCGGTCACCAGGCCGTTGCCGACCTCCGGCACCGCCACGCTGAGCACGCGCATCTCGGACGTCTGGGACAAGGGCAAGGCCGCGGTGATCTGGCAGGAGGGCGTCGCCACCTCCCCCGGCGGTGAGGAGCTGTGGACGGTCCACTCGTCGATCTTCGTGCGGGGCGAGGGCGGCTGGGGCGGAGACCGGGGCAGCTCCCCGGCGGTCGAGGTCCCCGACCGTGCACCCGACTCGGACACGACGTACGACGTGACGCCCCAGCAGGCCCTTCTCTACCGGCTGTGCGGCGACCGCAACCCGCTGCACGCCGACCCCGCCTTCGCGAAGGCGGCCGACTTCCCCGCGCCGATCCTGCACGGTCTCTGCTCCTACGGCATCGTGCTGCGCACCCTGACCGACGACCTGCTCGGCGGCGAGGCCGCCGCGGTCGCCGGCTTCGGCGTGAAGTTCGCCGGCGTGGTGTTCCCGGGTGAGTCGATCCGGATCCGCGGCTGGCGCGAGGACGGCCGGATCATCGGCTCGGCCGACGTGGCCGGCGGCGACCGCGACGGCTCCCCCGTGCTCGCCGACTGCGTGCTCAGCCTCTCCTGACCGGCGCGGCCGTCAGACGACCGGCTGCACCTCGGGCACCTGGTCGGGGCGCAGGAACTCGAGCGCGCCGCCGTGCTCGCTCAGCAGCTCGAACGGGGCTCCGTGACGCGGGGCCACGCTCAGCCGCACCCGGGCGGTCTTGGAGTTGAGGCAGTAGCTGCGTGCCCGCGCCGGGTTGTCGTACCCGAGGCAGACCATCGCGGCCGGGTCGGCGGTCATCTCCAGGCGAGCGGCGCCGGCCGCACCCCTCATGGTCAGCTCCCAGCGCGGGAAGTCGAGGACGGGTCGCTGCCGCCACAGGTCGACGATCCGGTCGAAGCGGTGCTCCTCGTCGCCCCGCCGCACGACCAGCATCGAGAAGAGCGGGGACGTGCGGGTGCCGAGCTCGATGCGGCCGGACGCCGCCTCCACCACCGCGTCCGCACCGGGGAACACGCACTGGCCCCAGGCGTACTCGGGGCTGTGCGCCGAGCCCCAGTTGTGGCCCTGCATGCCCACCCAGCCGCCGAGGTCCCAGGCCTCGGTGCCCCAGGTGAGCGACCCCGCGGCGGCACCGACCGGGAACGGCGTCAGGAGCTTGTTCTTCGGGAAGGGGGCATCCACGAGCCGGGCGGACGGCAGCAGGCTCATCGGCGCCCCGGTCGCGCCCGGGCCACGCTCGAGCGTCAGGTCCCAGGCGACCCGGCCGGCGTCCCGGCCGAGCTCACCCCGGACGCTCACCCGGTCCTCGGCCAGGTGCATTGCGAGTGGTCCGACCCCGATGTCGAGCCCGGGGCCGCCCGAGTCGAACGAGGCCTCGTCCAGCGGCACCTGGTGGCGCAGGGCCGCCGTACGCCGCCCGTCGAAGAGGCTGCACCAGGCCTCGGCGACCGAGGTGCCGTTGGCCCTCGTCAGCACCGTCGCCCTCACCCAGACCGCTCGGGGAGCGTCCGGGTCGTTGACGCGGACGAACCAGGACTCGACCTGGTCGGTGCCGACCCTGGACCGCGGCCGGTTGTCGCGGACGGCGCTCATGACCCGTCCTGCGGCCGGCGCGCGACGACGTAGAGGCGCTGGCTGGTCTCGACCCGGTGGGTCAGCGGACCGCGGCGGTACCACTCGACGTCGACCAGCCCGGCGGCCTCGACGACGGCCGCCACGCTCTCCGGGTCGTGGAACACGAAGTCGAGGTCGACGGGGATGTCGAACCAGCTGGCGTTGTGCCGGACCTCGGCGCCCGCGTGCATCCCGAGCACCAGCCAGCCGCCGGGCGCCAGCGGGCGGGCCAGGGCGGCGACCGCTCCGGGCAGCTCGGAGGCCGCGAGGTGGATGAGCGAGTACCAGCCCAGGACCGCGGCCCAGCCCGGGCCCGCCGCGGGGCGCATCAGGCGCCGGAGGTCGCCGACCTCGTAGGAGCCGTCCGGGAAGCGGCGGCGTGCCTCGGCCACCATGCCCGGTGAGAGGTCGAGCCCGGTGGCGTCGGCGCCCGCGGCCGCGAGGTACGCCGTCACGTGGCCCGGGCCGCAGCCCGCCTCCACCACCGGTTGACCGTCGGCGTGCGCGGCGACCCGGTCGAGCAGCCAGGTCTCGAACGGCAGCCCGTCGAGCAGCTCGTCCACGAGCCGGTCGGCGTACGTCGTGGCGACCGCGTCGTACGACGACCGCACCCGCTCGTCGCGCGCCTCGGCGCCGTCGGCGAGCACGATCTCGCGGTCGACGGCCGGGGTGGTGGCCGACCCGGCGGCCGGGGTGTCGACCGGTCCGAGCAGGTGCACCCAGCGGGCGTCCTGCTGCCCGGGACGGCGCGGCAGCTCCTCGACCAGCGGCTGCGGACGGGCCGCCATCCGGGCCAGGCACGCCTCGACCTCGGCGCGCTCGCCGAAGGGGTGCAGCCGCTCGGTGCGGGTCCGCAGCTCGCCGGGTGCCTGGGGGCCGCGCAGCAGCAGCACCGTGATCAGGGCGCGCTCGTCGGCGGCGAGCGCGAGCCGCTCGGCCAGCAGCTCGTGGTACTTCAGCGTCCGTCGACCGGTGGCGGCCCACACCACCCGCACCAGCTCACGGGGTCGCAGCCGCTTGAGGACCTCCTCGACGGTCGCCTCGTCGTAGTCGACGACCGGGTCGCGGCTGCTGGTCTGGTTGCAGGCGTTGCGGAGGGCGCCGAGCGTCATCGGGTAGGACGCGGGCACGGTGCGCTCCTTCTCCAGGAGGGCACCGAGCACCCGCTGCTCCTCGGCATCGAGGACGGGCAGGTCGTGGGCGTCGGGCACGGGACGACCCTAGGGCGTGGCCCGGCGGGTCGTCTCGTGCCGCGTCGCTCAGCGGCTGATGACCACCTTCAACGCCTTGGTGT
>JAOPXF010000313.1 GCA_025965295.1 Nocardioides sp. | reverse complement strand
TGCAGAAGGACGACCAGGAGGCCTGAGGGCCCCTGACGCGACGAAGGGCCGCAACCCGTGGGGTTGCGGCCCTTCGCGCGGGGCTACGCCAGGGTCAGTCGCAGTCCCGGCAGATCATCTTCTTGCTGTCCGCGAGCTGCGAGCGGTGGTGCACGAGGAAGCAGCTCATGCAGGTGAACTCGTCATCCTGCTTGGGCTTCACCTCGACCGCGAGCTCCTCGTGGGACAGGTCAGCACCGGGCAGCTCGAAGGACTCGGCGGCCTCCGCCTCGTCCTCGTCGACCTTGCCCGAGTTCTTGTCGTGCCGACGCGCCTTGAGCTCTTCGATGCTCTCCTCGGACTGCTCGTCCTCGTTCTTGCGCGGTGCGTCGTAGTCAGTCGCCATGCGTCACTTCACTCCCTGAACCCTGAAGCCCAAAACATCTCGTAGTCGTCGTCGGCGGAGCCAGATTGTGCACCATCCACGGGGGATCGTGCACACCGGATCCACGACGTGTCGCGTGAACGTCTGGTGACGGACTCCTATTCCCCGTCACCGGAAGCCTGGGGAGCCAGGAATCCGGCCTCCCGCACGGCCTCCCGGAACTCGTCGAACCCGTGTGTCGGAGCACACATCAGCAGCGGGCGACCACCCGCTCCCACTGTCAGCTCGGTGGTGGCGCCGGCGAGTCGGGCCACCAGGCCACCGGCCGCGTGGTCCCACACGTTCACGCCCTCCTCGACGTAGGCGTCGAGGGAGCCGTCGGCGACCAGGCACAGGTCCAGCGCGCAGGACCCGAGCCTGCGGATGTCCCGCACCCGCGGCAGCAGGCTGACCATCGCCCGGGCCTGGAGCGCCCGCAGCCCCGCGTCGTAGTTGAAGCCGGTCGCGACGAGTCGCTGCGCCAGCGGCGCCGGACCGCGTACGCCGATCGGGTCGCCGTCGCGGGTCGCGACCCCGGCCCCACCGAGCCCGGCCGAGGTGAGGTGGGCGACGTACTCGGTGCCGGTGGCGGCGTTGAGCACGACGCCCGCCACCACCTCGCCGTCGCGCTCGACCGCGATCGAGACGGCGTACTGCGGGAGCCCGTAGAGGAAGTTCACGGTGCCGTCGATCGGGTCGATGATCCAGCGCACCCCGGAGGTGCCGGCCTCGTCCGCGCCCTCCTCGCCGACGAACGCGTCGTCGGGGCGGCGCTCGCGGACCAGGCGGCGGATCAGCTCCTCGCTCGCCCGGTCGGCCTCGGTGACGACGTCGACCTCGCTGGACTTGGTGTCGGCCACGGTGACGCCGCGCGCCGCGCGGCCCCGGATCAGCTCCGCGGCGGAACGGGCGACCTCGAGCGCGAGACGGGCGAGCGCCTGGTTGTCGGCACTCATCCGTCGGCGCCGCAGAGCGCCGGGCGCTCGCCACGAGGGTTGGCGCAGCAGCCCACGGGGCAGCGGTCCCACAGTGGCTCGGTGCCGCCGACGGTGGCGCGGGCGACCTCGCCCCCGCGCTCGACCGTGGCGCGCTCGAGCAGCAGGTCGCGCACCGCCGCGACGAAGCGCGGGTCGACACCGGGCGTGGCCGCACGGCGGGCGGGCATGCCGAGCTTCTCGGCGGTCTCCATCGCCTCGGTGTCGAGGTCGTAGATGACCTCCATGTGGTCGGAGACGAAGCCGACCGGCACCATCACGACCGCCGGCGTGCCGCCGTCGTGCAGCGTCTGGAGGTGGTCGTTGATGTCGGGCTCGAGCCACGGCACGTGCGGGGCACCCGAGCGCGAGCAGAAGACGAGCTGGTGGGCGTGCCGGCGGCCGGTCTCCTGGCGCACGCGTTCGACGACCTCCTCGGCGACACTGAGGTGCTGGGCGACGTAGGCGCCACCCTCGGGACCGCTGGTGTCGTTCATCGACAGCGGGATCGAGTGGGTGACGAAGGCGAGATGCGCACCCTCCCGGGCCGCCTCCGGCAGCTCGGCCAGCGCGGCCAGGGTGGCGTCGACGACCGGCTCCACGAAGCCGGGGTGGTTGAAGTAGTGGCGCAGCTTGTCCAGCCGCGGCGCGCCCTCGACCCCCTGGACGGCGTCGAAGAGGTTCTCGCGGTACTGCCGGCAGCTCGAGTACGACGAGTAGGCGCTGGTCACGAAGCAGGCGGCCCTGGTGACGCCGTCGGCCGCCATCTGGCGGAGCGTGTCGCGCAGGTAGGGGTCCCAGTTGCGGTTGCCCCAGTAGACGGGCAGGTCGAGACCGGCGCCGGCCAGGTCCTCGCGCAGTGCCGCCAGGAACGCGCGGTTCTGGTCGTTGATCGGCGACCGGCCGCCGAAGCGGAAGTAGTGCTCGCCGACCTGCTCCAGCCGCTCGCGCGGGATCCCGCGGCCGCGGGTGACGTTCTCGAGGAACGGCACGACCTGGTCGGGCGCCTCCGGCCCACCGAACGACACCAGCAGCAGGGCGTCGTACGGGCTGGGGTCGGGGTGCGGGGGCGGTGGTGGCATGGGGCCATCGTAGGGAGGCGTCCGAATTGGTCGGCGGCGCTCCCGCGGTCCTACGCTCACGGCGATGTTGACCTCCTACCGCCGGGTGCTCGCCGAGCCCGGAACGCTGCGCTTCAGCGCCACCGGTCTGTTCGCGCGCCTCCCGATCTCGATGGTCGGGCTGGGCATCGTGCTGCTGGTCTCCGCGGAGACCGGGTCGTACGGCGTCGCCGGTGCGGTGTCGGCCGCCTACATGCTGACGAACGCCGGGCTGGCGATCCTCCAGGGCCGCCTCGTCGACAACCTCGGCCAGGCCCGGGTGCTCACGATCGCGGCCTGCGCCTTCGGGGTCGCGATGGCCGCCCTTGTGGTGTCGGTGCGCGCGGACTGGCCGATCGTGGCGTCGTACGCCTGCGCGGCCCTGGCCGGCGGCGCGCTGCCGCAGATCGGCTCCTGCATCCGGGCCCGCTGGTCGCACGCCCTGTCCGACCCCGCCGACATCCAGACGGCCTACGCCATCGAGGCGGTCGCCGACGAGGCCGTCTTCATGCTCGGCCCGATCATCGTCACGGTGCTGGCGACGGCCTGGGACCCGGTGGCCGGCCTCGCGGTCGCCGTCGTCTCCTGCGTAGCCGGGACGCTGGCCCTCTGTGCGCAGCGCGGCACCGAGCCCCCGGCCCACCCGCACCACCGGTCGTCCGGCCGCCGGGTGCCGATGCCCTGGGCGACCGTGGTCCCGCTCGCGGTCGTGTGCGCCGCGCTCGGCACGCTCTTCGGCGCCGCCGAGGTGGCGACGGTTGCGTTCGCCCGGGAGGAGGGGTCGCCCGCCCTCGCCGGCCCCCTGCTCGCGCTCTGGGCGCTGGGCAGCCTGGTGGCCGGCGCCCTGACCGGGGCGGTCACCTGGCGGCGCGGCCCGTCGATCCGGGTGCGCTGGGGTGCGTTCGCGATGTTCTGCGCGATGGTGCCGCTGCACTTCGTCGGCTCGGTCCCACTGATGGGCCTGGTGCTCCTGCTCGGAGGCTTCGCGATCGCCCCGACCCTGATCGGCACCCTGTCGCTCACCGAGCAGTCGGTCCCCGCCGGCCGCCTCACCGAGGGGATGTCGATCATGCAGACGGGTCTGGTCGCCGGCGTCGCCCCGGGGGCCACGCTGGCCGGCGTGATCATCGACGCGCACGGGGCCTCGGCGGCGTACCTCGTGTGCGTGGCGGCGGGGGCCGTCGCCGCCGCGGCCGCCCAGGCACTTCCGCGCCAGGGCGCTGCGCCGCGAGACGAGTGAGCCCGCGGGATCGTCTCCCAGCGGTCAGGAGCAGCCTGGCAGAGAGCCTATTCGGCGTTGACTGCTGCCGCCGGCGCGATCTTCGACAGGCGCGACAATGGCCCCGTCGCGGCCGCCATGGCCGCAACGACGCCGCCGAGCACCGAGACCGCCGCCGCAGCCAGGCTGGTGCCCAGCGAGATGGGAAGGAGGGCGGCGGCCCCGGCGACGCCGAAGACCGCACCTGCCACTGCACCCAGCGACGCAGTGGCAAGTGCCTCGACTGCGAACAGCCTGCGGATGTGTCCCTCGGTCCACCCCATGGACCTGAGCGTCCCGATCTCCGCGGTTCGCTCGGAGATGTTCAGGTAGGCGGTGTCGGCGATCGCGAACGCCCCGAGAGCGATGGTGACGGCGGCCGCCAGGTAGTCGACGCCCCTGACCTGTACCGCGATGACGTCGCCGAGCGCCGTGCCGGTCGCTGCTCCACGGAACGCATGCTGGAGAGCCAGCAGAACCGCCAGTGCGCACACGCCGATGAACAGCGAAGCGGCCCCCAGGACCGTGCGTCCCGGTAGTCGGCGCACACCGACCAGCGCGAGGCCGTTGATGCTCCGCACGCTGGCCGCAGCCTTCGTGGGACCGCGCACGTCAGGGCGCAGGGCCTCCATGGGGGCGGCATGACTGGCTCGCCAGGCCGGAATCACACCGGCCGTGGCCGCGAGCACAGTCGCGACGGGCGTGATCAAGGCGATGTGCCACCAGGTCACGTGCAGGCCCGAGACCGCCACCACCAGCGCGGCCAGGCCGGTGCCCAGGGCGCCGGCAATGACACCGGTGACCAGGAGCTCGCACTCGAGAATCCACAGAATCTGCCCAGCCCGCCAGCCCAGGCAGGCAAGCACGCCGAGCTCGGTGCGACGGGTCCTGACCGCTGCTAGCGTTGCGTTGCCCATGAACATCAGGCACACCACAAGGACGAGGCCGAACAAGGCGAGACTCTTCTTGTCGACGCCGGAGAGCAGCTCGACGCTCACGCCCTTCTTCACCCATCCTTCGGTGAGGGTGAGCTCGGGCCGGCCAGAGCTGCCTGCGCCAAGCGCGATCCGCTGCGGGGTGGGTGAGGAGCCGATCGTGATGTCCACGGTAAGGCCGGTCTCGCGCGCGATCCGCTCGGCGGCCAGACGCACCCGTTCGCGGCTCGTCTCGTCTGGTCCGGTGACGCCGGCGACGCGGACCCGGATGACGCTCACGGGCGCCTGCACTTCCGCGGGCGTGATGAAGGGATAGGAGTCGGGATCCTTGAAGGTGTGCAACGCCCGCATCGTGGTGAGGACCATCGGCGGCTGCTGCAGGTAGCCGGCCAGGTTCGCATTCGGAAGAAGCGAACGACCGTGCAGCAGACGCTTGGTGCGTGCGTCGCCGGGCGCCGCGTCCGGCGGGTAGTACGTCGTCAACGGGACCTTCGACAGGTCGCTGAACCCGGCAATCCTGTCCGGGTCGAAGACCCCGACCTGCTGGATCGTCGGTGACTGCAACGTGCAGTCCACGATCGCGGTGTTGCTCTGATGGGGGACGCTCAAAGGTCGGAATCCGACATCGCCTGAGGGCGCAGGAGCGAAGTAGCCACCGAAGTAGAAGTCCCGGAACGTCTCCGGAGAGGCCGGGGGCCGCGGCACCGGCGAGAGCGCCCCCGACGAAGTGCGCTGATACTCGGACGGGCCGGCGCTCCAGTAGTTCAGCTTTGCGTTGACGGCTCCGCTTCCGTACTGGCGTAGCAGCCGCGCGTAGCTCTGCCGGTCTGTGACACGGACCGTCGTCACGGTCGAGCCGGGAAGCTGAGCCGCCCACCGGGCTGCACCGGGCAGGCCCAGCCGCGCGGGGAGGTCGTCGGAGCTGCCGGTCTCCAGACGCCGCACCCGCAGCGAGACGGAGTCGTCAGTGAGCGGTCGGCTGGCCATGAGCACCGGGATCCGGAGGTAGCCGAAATCGGTGCACGAGCGGTGCCTCACCACTCTGGTGCGGTCTTCGGTGGTCAGGTAGCGGCCTTGGACCACGGCGTGGTCAAGGCCGACGAGCTTGGCCTCCTGGATCGGGTCGATGGCTGCGATGAGCATCGGGAACGGATAGTAGAAGTTGAATCCGACCTGGCCATGCTCGAGCGTGTCCAGGCTGCGGCCCGGGCGAGGGGGGTTCGATGAGTCGCAGACGAGCTCGTTCATGCGGCTGTAGTCGAATGCCGACCGCTGCACCTTCTGATGCTGAGCCCAACTGCCGCACACCGAGATGCGCTCGCCTGTTCGTTGGTCTCGCATGATCGGCGGAGTCAGGTCCCCGGACCGCTGCCAGGAGACCGGACGACGAGTGAAGTAGTTATAGGTGGTCTTGTCCGGGATCTTCGACTAGCCCCGGTCGGTGGTCCAGGTGCGGGTGAACTGGTAGAGCTGGTCGCTGTCGCCGGTCAGCACGTCATTGATCGGGACCGGGACCTGGATGGCGGGCAGGAAGTAGCCGATCATGGCCACCGGTGCGGCCACGTCCACCCCGGGCATGGCTCGGATCGTGCGCAGCTGTTCCAGCGTGATGCCGCCGTAGATGCCTGACAGGTAGTTCTGTTGAACCAGGTTCCTGGACCGCTCCAGCGGCAACGAGGAGCCGGACGGACGGACGAGGATGTCGTAGGCAGACCGGAAGTTCTTCCCCACCGTGCCTTGCACCTGCAGCTTCGAGGTTGCAACTGCGGAGGTCAGCAGTGCGAAGGACACGGAGGACAAGACGATGGCCAACACCACGGCCAGACTTCGAGCGCGTCGCCGTAGGGCTTGCGCCATCGCGACCCGGAGCACACCGTTCCCCCTTGGTCTGCCTGCGCCCGAGAGATCCCACCTGCCCTGGGGCGTCGTCAGCAAAAGAGCGTCGCACGAAGATCTTGACGACCAACCTGCCACGGGTGTGCGCGGAGACGCAACGAGTTCACGGGCCCTCGCCGAGAGGCCCGGCTCGGCGGCGCTTCAGACCCAGTGCTGCTCGGGTGCACACTTCTGCACATGCCATTCAGACGTAGGGGCCCGCTACAACCAGCCCTGCGCACGACCGAAGGGCCGCGTGTGCAGGTCGCGGAGACTGGTGCCGCGCCCGCTACCGGCCTCGAGCTCGAAGCTCGCGGACTCCAGAAGTCGTACCTCACTCCTGGCGGAGTGACCGTCAACGCCCTGGCTGGGGTCGACCTGACGATCGGTCCGGGCGAGGTCGTTGCACTGGTGGGACCGTCCGGATCCGGGAAGTCGACGCTGCTGCACCTGCTCGGCGGCATGGATCGCCCCGACGCAGGCGTGATCACCTGCGACGGTGACGTCATCACCGAGCTGGGCCGGTCCGATCTGGTCAGGTACCGCAGATCCGTGGGTTTCGTGTTTCAGCACTTCGCCCTCCTCCCGGCCCTGACTGCACGAGACAACGTCATGCTCCCGGTACTTCCCTACCCGACGACGTACGACGCGAAATTGCGGGCGGCACAGCTCCTGGCAAGCGTCGGTCTGGGCGGACGAGAGGATGCTCTCCCCTCACAGCTGTCCGGCGGCCAGCGTCAGAGGGTAGCCATCGCCCGGGCGCTGATGAACGAGCCCCGCCTGCTCGTCGCCGACGAACCGACGGGCAATCTGGACTCGACCACCGGGACCGAGATCATGGACTTGCTGTTTGCCATTCGTTCCTCGCGCGGGGTCACTGTCGTGGTCGCCACCCACGACGAAGGCCTCGCCGAGCGT
>JAOPXF010000300.1 GCA_025965295.1 Nocardioides sp. | reverse complement strand
AGCAGTGGTTGTCGGTCTTGCCCTCGAGGTCGGTGCGGATCACCGGGGCGTCCGGGGCGAGCGCCTTTCGTACGTCGATCACGGGGGGCAGCAGGTCGTACTCGACGTCGATCAGCTCGAGGGCGTCTCGCGCGGAGTAGCGGTCCTCGGCCACGACGAACGCAACCTCCTGGCCCTGGAAGCGGACCTTGTCGGTGGCGAGCACGGCCTGTACGTCGTTGGACAGCGTCGGCATCCAGGCCAGCCCCTGGGCGGCGAGGTCGGCGCCGGTGATGACGGCCTTGACCTTCGGGTGGGCCTGCGCCGCGGTCACGTCGATGCTGACGATGTTCGCGTGCGCGACCGGTGAGCGCAGGATCGCGAGGTGCAGCATCCCGGGCAGCTGGAGGTCGTCGACGTACCTGCCCCTGCCGCGGATGAAGCGGGGGTCCTCCTTGCGGAGCATCCGGCCGTGGCCGACGGGCGTCTGGTCGTTGTCGGCGTGCTCCAGGTCTTCCTTGTCGGCGGCGATGGTCATGACGCGCTCCCGGCGGTCTCAGCCTCGGCGGCGTCGGCGTGGGCCGCCGCCCACTGCACGGATCGGACGATCGTGGTGTAGCCGGTGCAGCGGCAGATCTGGCCGGAGATCGCCTCCCGGATCGTCTGCTCGCTGGGGTCGGGGTCGCGGTCGAGCAGGGCCCGCGCGGTCATCAGCATCCCGGGGGTGCAGAAGCCGCACTGCAACCCGTGGCAGCGCATGAAGCCCTCCTGGACCGGGTCCAGGACGCCGTCCTGCTCCAGCCCCTCGACGGTGCGGACCTCGCGGCCGCCGGCCATCGCCGCCAGCACCGTGCAGCTCTTCACGGGCTCCCCGTCCAGCCAGGTCACGCAGGTGCCGCAGTTGCTGGTGTCGCAGCCCCAGTGGGTCCCGGTCAGGCCGAGCTCGTCGCGGAGGAAGTGGACCAGCAGCATCCGCCCCTCGATCTCGCGCGTCACGGACTCTCCGTTGACGCTCATCGTCACCTGCATGTCAGACGTTCCTTCCCTGGTCGCCGGCGATGCCGGCCCGGATGCGCTCGACGGAGCGCCGCAGCGTGCGGCGGGTCAGCTCGTCGGCGAGATGACGCTTGTAGTCGGCGGTGCCGCGGTTGTCGGTCGCGGGCGAGCAGCTCTCCGCGGCGATCGCGCCGGCCCGGGCGTAGAGCTCCTCCGAGGGCGCCTGGCCGCGCAGCGCCTCCGAGATCGCGGGGATGCCACTGGTGTTGGGCCCGACCGCGGCCAGCCCCACCCGTGCGTCGGTGATGACGTCGGCCTCCATCCACACCGCCGCGCCCGCCGAGGTGACGGCCCAGTCGCCGGCCCGCCGCTCGACCTTGGCGTAGGCGCTCGACCCGTTCGGCCGCACCGGGATCCGGATCTCGGTGAGCATCTCGTCGTGCTCGACCGCCGTCTCGTAGGGGCCGCGGTGGAAGTCGGCCATCGACACGACCCGCTCGCCGCTCGTGCTGCGGATGACGCAGCTGGCGTCGAGCGTCGTGCACACGGCCGTCAGGTCCTCCGACGGGTCGGCCTGGCACAGCGAGCCGCCGATCGTGCCGCGGTTGCGGACCACCGGATCGGCGATGACGTGCTCGGCGTCGGCGAAGATCGGGAACAGCGCGGCGAGCTCGGGCGACTCGAGCAGCTCGCGGTGCCGGGTCATCGCCCCGATGCGGACCTCGTCGGTCCCGACCTTCACGTACCCGAGCTCGTCGTGGAGGTCGTTGATGTCGATGACGTACTCGAGGTTGGCCAGGCGGAGCTTCATCATCGGCAGCAGGCTGTGCCCGCCGGCGATCAGCCTGGCCTCGCTGCCGAGGCGTTCGAGGAGCCCGATGGCGTGCTCGACGCTGGTGGCCCGTTCGTACTCGAACGGCGCTGGGACCTGCATGGTGAGACCTCCCGTGGACGTCGGTGGTCAGCACTCTCGACCCGGCGACCGGGCGCGTCAACGCGCGGTTAAGCAGATCGTTAGGGTGCGTCTCCCGAGTCGGCGCCGTCGCGAGCGGGGTTTCGCGCCGTATCTGGCAAGGCGGAGGTGCGAAGGCGGGCCGGAGGCCCGTCGAGTCGCCGACAACGCCGCCAGATCGGATGCGAAGGCCCGCGTAGCAGGCGCTCCGACTCGGGAGACGCGCCCTGGGTGGCTCGCCGGGTCACACCATCAGCAGCAGCATGTACCCCATCGCGGCCGCCATCGCGACGTCGCAGCAGGCGTCCAGGCGGGCCTGCAGGGCGGCGCCCCGGCGCAGCACGACGACCAGTCGCACGACCAGGAGTCCACCGAGCAGGGCGGCCAGCGCGGCGAGCAGGAGAGTCGGCGGCACCAGCCCGGCGGTGTTCGTCGACGCGGTCATGGCGTGGCCGTGCGCCGACATGTCCATCCCCGCCATCTCGGGCATCCCGGCGGTCTCGGCCGGCCCCGACGCGGTGCCGGCCGCCGAGGCGGTGGCGGCCGGAGTCAGCATCGCGGCCATCGCGACGCAGCCCACGCCGACGCGGGCGTACGCCGCCCGGAGGCCCGGACGCGCGACCGCCTGGACCGTGGCCGCGGCCAGGCCGGCCACGAAGACGCCGAGCGCCACGACGGAGAGGGCCCGCGGGAGCGGGGCCAGCAGCATCGCGGTCATGGCCGCGCCCATGAGGACGTGCCAGGCGTCGAGGGCGAGCCGGTGGCCCGGGGGGCGGAGGGAGGGGACGAGCGAACGGGTCAGGCAGAAGAGCACCACGAGCACCGTGCACGTGCCGAGGAGACCGGCCATCCGGCGATGATCGGGCGGCGGCACCGGCCGGTCAACGCGGACCTCAGCGTTTGCTTAGCCGGGCGTGTGGGTGTCCGGCTCGCCCGCGTCGTCGGCCGGCCCGTCGTACACGCCGGCCTCCTGGGCGGCCTGGGCCTTGCGCAGCTGCTTGACCAGGCTGAAGCCGAGGAAGACCACGGCCGCCGCGAGCAGCAGGAAGATCGCGAAGGCGGTCCAGCCCGCCTTCACGTCCTCGGGCTTGGGACTCTCGTCGACGAGGACGGTGATCAGGGCCGAGATCGGAACAAGTAACGGCATGGGTCCAGTCTCTCAGGCGGGGTCGGTGATGCCGGCGAACAGGTCGTCCTCGGGGGTCTCGGCTGGGACGTGGCTCACGACCAGCTCGAAGTCCTCGGTCGGCCACACCGACTCCTGGAGCTCTCGCGGGATCGAGAACCAGGCCCCGTCGGGGTCGATCTGGGTGGCGTGCGCGAGGAGCGCCTGGTCGCGCACCCCGAAGTAGTCACCGCAGGGCACCCGGGTGGTGATCCGGGCGTCCCACTCGGGCTCGGGCTTCCAGTCCTTGAGCCGGTCGGTCCAGGGTGACTCGAGGCCGTGCTCCTTCATCGCCTTGTCCAGCGCCTCCATGCGGGGGCGGTTGAACGAGTGGTGGTAGTAGAGCTTGAGCGGCTGCCAGGGCTCCCCGAGCTCGGGGTAGCGATCCGGGTCACCGGCGGCCTCGAAGGCGAAGACGCTCACCTCGTGGCACTTGACGTGGTCGGGGTGCGGGTAGCCACCGCGCTCGTCGTACGTCGTGACGACGTGCGGCCGGAACTCGCGCATCAGCCGCACCAGCGGGGCGGCCGCCTCCTCGACCGGGACCAGGCCGAAGCAGCCCTCCGGCAGGGGCGGCTTCGGGTCTCCGTCGGGCCAGCCCGAGTCGACGAAGCCGAGCCAGTCCTGGCGAACCCCGAGGATGTCGCGGGCGCGCTCCATCTCCTGGCGGCGGATCTCGCTGATGTTCTCGAGGATCTCGGGCCGGTCCATCTTGGGGTTCAGGATCGAGCCGCGCTCACCACCCGTGCAGGTGACGACGTGGACGTCCACGCCCTCGGTGACGTACTTCGCGGTCGACGCCGCGCCCTTGCTCGACTCGTCGTCGGGGTGGGCGTGGACGTGCATCAACCGGAAGCCGGCGCGCGGGCCGGTACGGGGGTCATGCGGCATGCGGCAATCCTAGGTGGCGCCTCCGGCCAGCTGCCGTCGGGCAGGCGTCGTCGTGGGGAGTGCCCGGCAAGGCGGAGGAGGGAGGCGATGCGGAGCATCGGCGACCGACGACAACGCGGCCGGGCGCCCCCACGGCGGCGAATGCCAGGCTGGTGGCCGGTGACGCCGCCTGAGGTGCGAGGGTTGGGGCGTGACTTCGCAGGACGGCCTCGGCGACCGGTACGGCGCTCCCGCGCCCTGGCGACGCTGGACCGCGATCGTCGCGAGCGCGGTCCTGGCCCTGGCGTTCCTGGGCTGGCTGGGGTGGACGGCCTGGGTGCACGCCACCCCGGACGTCGACTCGGAGCTGGTCACGTTCGAGGTCCAGGACGAGCACGCCGTGATCGCGGAGGTCGACGTACACCTCAAGGACGCGGGCGTGCGGGCCTCCTGCCTGGTGCGGGCCTTCGCCGAGGACCACACGGTCGTCGGTGAGCTCTCGTTCGTCCCGGAGTACGGCGCCGACCAGCCGATCGAGCTCTCCGTGCGCACCGAGCGGCGGGCGACCTCGGTCGAGCTGATCGGGTGCACCGCCCCGGGCGAGCCCCGCCCGCGCTGATCCGGCACGCGCCCCGATCGCGCCCCGATCGCGCCCCGCTCGTCCCCAGGCGGACCGCGCTGACCTGCGCGCCGGGCCCGAAGTTGTTAAACTGCCCGTTCTGACCGTCCCGCAGGGCCGTCCAGGACGGGCCCGGCGACCTCAGACGTAGGCCTTCACGCCCCTGGTCGACCGAGCGGGACGCCACACCACCAGCAGGTCGGACGGCCCCGCCGTTCCCACCGATGCCCCATACGTTGCCCCAAGACATGCATGGCAGGAGTTCCCCATGACGCAGTCCCCCGAGCAGACGACGATCTGGCTCACCCAGGAGGCGCACGACAAGCTCCAGGCGGAGCTCGCCGACCTCAAGGGTCCCCGGCGCCAGGAGATCATCGAGAAGATCAGCGCCGCGCGCGACGAGGGCGACCTCAAGGAGAACGGCGGCTACCACGCCGCCAAGGACGAGCAGGGCAAGCAGGAGGCCCGGATCCGTCAGCTCGAGGACATGCTGCGGCGCGCCGAGGTCGGCGAGACGCCCGCCAACGACGGGGTCGTGGAGCCGGGCATGGTCGTCACCTACCGGTTCGCCGGCGACAAGGAGACCGAGAAGTTCCTCCTCGGTGCCCGCGAGATCAAGCGCGAGGACGACCCGCTCGAGGTCTTCTCCCCCCAGTCGGCGATGGGTGCCGCGATCAACGGCAAGTCCAAGGGCGACACCGCGACGTACACCGCGCCCAACGGCAAGGAGCTCACGGTCGAGATCGTCGACGCGGTCCCCTACAACGGCTGACCGCCAGCAGCACGCCGAGCCGGCGTGGGCCTCGAGCCCACGCCGGCTCGCGGTATTTCCGGGTCAGGCGAAGACGCGGTAGCCGTGCTCGCGGAGCCGGGCCATCAGCTGTTCGGCGTGCGGCTCGCCGCGGGTCTCGAGCTGGAGGTGCACCTCCACCTCGTCGAGGTGCAGCGTCGGCGTGATGCGCTCGTGGGCGACCTCGAGGACGTTGCCGCCCGCGCCGCTCACCTCGGTCAGCAGCTGGGCGAGGCCACCGGGGACGTCGGGGATGCAGACCCGGAGGTTGAGGTAGCGCCCGGCGGCGGCCATGCCGTGCCGGATCACCTTGCCGAGCAGCAACGGGTCGATGTTGCCGCCCGAGAGCACCGCGACGGCGGGGGTGCGGAACGCCGTCGGCCTGTCGAGAATCGCCGCGACGGCGGCCGCGCCGGCGGGCTCGACGACCAGCTTGGCCCGCTCGACCAGCGCCAGCAGCGCCCGGGACAGCGAGTCCTCGGAGACCGTGATGATCTCGTCGACGTGGTCGCGCACGGCCGCGAAGGTGATCTCGCCGGGCCGCCCCACGGCGATGCCGTCGGCCATCGTCTTCATCG